>CAVBGZ010000060.1:0-15008 GCA_963595075.1 Waltera intestinalis | reverse complement strand
ACCGCTGACCCCCTGCTTGCAAAGCAGGTGCTCTCCCAGCTGAGCTAACACCCCAAATATATTGTGGTCTTAAGAAATCATGGTGGGCCTGAATGGACTTGAACCAACGACCTCACCCTTATCAGGGGTGCGCTCTAACCACCTGAGCTACAGGCCCATATTCCCAAGACGCTTATTTATTATAACCCATATATCACAAAATGCAAGTGCAAATTTTAATTTTTTCTAAAAATTTCCCACAATTCGTCGATAAAGAAATGATACACTGTGCATGAGGTGATTTTTATGCAGGAAAATGTATTCTTTTTTCTTAAAACCAAAAACGAAGTTAAATTTTTATACGATAATATCAGCATTAAGGATGGTCTTGCATTAATGCGCAAACACAAATATACAGCCATGCCCATCATTGATAAAGACGGCTACTATGTCGGCGTTATTAGTGAAGGTGATTTCTTATGGTATTTAGTGGACCATCCAAATATGACAAGTGAAGAAATTGAGCATATGGAAATTCGAGAATTGATTCGAAAAGATTTCACACAACCTGTAAAAATGGATGTGTCCGTTCCTGATTTATTTCAACAATCTTTGAAGCAAAATTTTGTTCCCGTTGTAGACGATCGAAATGTCTTTATTGGTATTGTTACACGTCAATCGATCATTCAATATTTAATGCATCATCCTGATTAGAATTAGCGTTGAAAAATGCCTATAAAACGTGTATTATTTTGGTATTGTTGAAGGAGTGATATACGCATGAATCCGGATGATTCCGTCCCGTTATATGATATGAAATTAGGTGATCGAAAATGATATTCATTATAGGTATTCTCTTTTCGATCCTTTTAAGTGGAATTCTTTCTATACTCGAAAGCATTCTTTTACACAATAAAGAAATGGAAGAAGATTCTTATAAGTATTTAGTCACTTTACATTGGTTAAAAGCTTTGATTCTTATTCTAGGACTAGGCTTAGGAATTGTATATTTTGTTCCTATCTTGCCTTTTACTTTTGTGATATCAAGTCTAATCATTGGTTTAGTGAGTATCTATATTTATATTTTATTTGGTAATCTTCTACCTGTTAAATTTATCAACAATCATATCGAAAAATATACAAAGGCAGGCATGAGTCTTATCAAGCTCATTCAAACTGTCTTTACCCCTTTCACATTCTTTTTACGTTTTAAAGTGGATACGATCCAAGAAGATTACTCAGAAGAAGATATTCGTGAAATGATCAACTCAGGTAGTGTAGAGGAGCCTCAAAAAGAGTTTATTGAAAATCTTTTTGAATTTGATGACACACCTGTGGAAGAAATTTGTACGCATCGAAGCGAAGTGATTTGTCTATATTTAAACGATAGTGATGAAGAATGGAATCAAATCATTCATGATAACCGTCATACTTTTTATCCTGTATGCGATAAAGACAATGATGATGTGATTGGTATTTTGGATACACGTGATTATTTCCGTTTAGAAAATACAAGTCATGACAATGTCATTCAAAAGGCAATGGATCCTGCTTTCTTTGTTTCTCAAAACATGAAGGCAGATAAGCTCTTAAAAGAGATGAAGATCAAAAAAGTATATTTTGCGGTTTTATTGGATGAATATGGAGGAATGACAGGAATTGTAACGTTGCATGATATCATCGAGACCTTGCTTGGAGAAATTCAAGAGGATGACGATATTGAGCAGCCGGATCCTATCCAACAAATCAAAGATAACCAATGGCGTATTTATGGGCAAGCGGATATTGAAGATGTACAAGATGCTTTAAACATTCAACTACCTATAGAAGAATATGATACATTTGGTGGATACGTACTTGGTTGTTATGGAAAAATACCAGATGATGGTTCTGTTTTTACAGTACATCTTGATGACATGGATGTATATGTTAAAGAAATGAAGAGCCATCGTATTGGGCAAACGATTGTCAATATGAAAGCCAAAAAGGAAGGAAGTAGCGAATATGAAGGCATTGAAGGACGCAATTGAAACAAGAGGACATTTTATTAGTGATGAGGTATTAAAGGTAGATTCATTCTTAAACCATCAGATTGATTGTGCATTAGTAGATGAGATGGGAAAAGAATTTTATGAGCATTTTAAAGACAAGGGGATCACAAAAGTAATTACTGTTGAATCAAGTGGTATTGCTCCTGCCTATGCAGCTGCCATTCGTTTGAATGTTCCATTGATTTTTATCAAGAAAACACAACCTAGCACGATGCAAAACCCAGCTTTCTCGCAAGTTTTCTCTTTCACAAAAAATAAGACATATCCAATTTGTCTTGAAAAAGAATATGTAACAGAAAACGATAAAGTTTTATTCATCGATGACTTTTTGGCAAATGGAGAAGCCTTTAAAGGTACAGAGGATTTGATTGCCCAAACCGGAGCTACAATTGTTGGTGTTGGAATGGTTATTGAAAAAGCGTTCCAAAAAGGACATGCGTATATTATAGAAAAAGGTTATGATTTACATGCCTTAGCTTCCATTGCACAAGTTAAAAATAAGAAAATCGAATGGGCTGATGAATAATCAGCCTTTTTTGGAGGATATATGAACACAATCACAAAAAATATTGCCGTTTGTTTAGTGGCATTGAATTTGGTCGCATGCTCAAGCACAACACTACAAGACAATTCCTTTTCAAAAACAGAGAACAAGAAATTCACAAAATATACCAACGAGCTTGTTGTTGAGATGGCCGAATCCAGCTATACGACGATGCATCAATATTTTGAACACCCTGAAAACTATGGAATTAACACAAATAAGGTAAAAGTATCTTTAGGTGATTTCTATACAGATGAAGAGACAGATATTAAAGAGGATATCAAAGATTTAGAACAATTTAATCGTAGTACTCTCACTAAGGTTCAACAAAGCATTTATGATGAACTTGAATATGAGAACGCATTAAATTTAAAGCTTGAAAATAAGAAATTTAAATATCTAACAAATTGCTGGTCAAGCATGTCTGGACTTCATCAAAATCTGATTCAAACTTTTTCCGATTTCATTCTTCGTGATGAAGAGGATATTCAAGATTTGGTGACCCTCATTCAAGATGTGCCTAGATATACAAATGAAGTTTTAAAATATACAAAGACACAATCAAAAAAAGGCCTTCTATCTTTTGATTATGATTCTGTTATTGAAGATATACAATCAACTCTACAAAACAAGGATACAAGTTCTGTAACAGAAGCCTTGTATGCAAGTATTGATGAATTGAATTTGGATGCTGAGAAAACATCTAACTATAAAGCACAAGTTAAACAGGCTATGGATGAAAGTTTCTTTCCAAGTTATCAAAATATGTTAGATACACTTCAATCTTTACAATCAAAGGTACAGCCACTTTCTGGATTGGCCAATTCAAAAGGTGGAAGGAAATATTATAAACTTTTAGTTCAAAGTTATACAGGTTCTTCTGATTCCATGTCTAAAATAAAAGAAAATATTAGTGATGAAATTGATGAAATTTTTGAAGATTATCAAACTTTGTATTATACACATCCAGATGCGGTTGAGGACGCGGAAAATCTAACTACAAATTATACGGATATCAATCAAATCTTAGTTGATCTTCAAAATAATTATTCATCTGTTTTCCCTAAAGTCGATACGATGGAATATAACTTAGAAGCTTTACCAGATGATCGATGCGTCAGTGGTGTTGTTGCCTATTTTAATCTTCCTGCCGTGGATTTTTCGCAAAAATATCAGATTCGCTACAATCAAAGAGATTACGGAAATGATCCTTCTAGTATTTCGCTATATCAAACCTTAGCTCATGAAGGTATTGCCGGACATATGTACCAATCTCAATATAATAAAGAACATTTCAAATATCCGATTCAATATTTCCTAGGTTATTTAGGTTTTACTGAAGGATGGGCAACCTATGTTGAAAAACAATCGCTACAATTCTTAAATCTAGATAAAAATGTTGCCGAATTCTATCAATTGAATTCCGAAATTTCAAATATGTACGCATTATTGATGGACATTAGTATTCATTATGATGGATTATCATTAAATGAATTCAAAAATACATATGGAGACCTATTTGCTTCAGACAGTTTAGAATCCATATACAATCAATTGGCCGATAATCCAGGTGTATTTATGTCATATTATTATGGCTATCTTCAAATTGCCAATCTTAAAGAAAAGGCAGAAAATGAATTAAAAGATAATTTTGATATTGTAAAATTCAATAATGCCCTATTAAAATATGGATCACTTAACTTTGACATCATCACAAATAATGTCAATGAATATATTAGTGAAAATAAATAAAAAGCCTATCGCAGGCTTTTTTTTTATTTTTAAATATCCAATCTTTGTCTTTCCACTAAAGAAGCAAACTTACCATTCCTTTGAATCAATTCATCATACGTACCTTGTTCTACGATTTTTCCTGCATCCAAATACAAGATACGATCTGCATTCTTAATCGTAGATAGACGATGTGCAATCACAACACGCGTACAACTTAATTGATCAATCGCATCGGAAATCTTCTTCTGTGTAATATTATCTAGTGCACTTGTTGCCTCATCAAAGAATAAAATTTTTGGTTTTATAGCTAAAGCGCGCGCTATCAACAAGCGTTGTTTCTGACCACCCGAAACGCCGCCTTGACCTTCTGAAATCATTGTATGCATGCCCATTGGCATTTGTCTTATATCATCAGCAATCTGTGAAAGTTCTGCCGCTTGCCACGCATCCTCTTCACTCATCAATGGATTGGAAATGGTAATATTTGATAAAACATCACCAGGAAATAATCGACTGTTCTGTTGAACCGTTCCGATTTGTTTACGTAAAGAGGTTAAATCAATATCTTGCATATCATGTCGATCATAAAAAATCGTTCCTTGATTTGGTGTTTCAAATCCTAACAATAATCTTAAAAGTGTACTCTTTCCGCATCCTGTTGATCCTGTAATCGCAACATATTCTCCTGGTTGAATGGACAAACTTAAATCATCAATCACATTCTTCATTCCTTCTTCATAGCTAAAACTTACATGATTGATTTCAATCGCCCCTTTTAAATCCGTTACGATTTCTTTATCCTCTCCATATTCAGGTATTTCTTTTAGAATCGGTTTCGCTGTCTCAAACATAGGACGAATCCACGCCATAATACCACACGCACCAGCTAATGCACTAAAAGCTGAAGTAATCATTCCATATGCACTAGAAAATGCATAATAATTATCCACACTTACTCCTTGATGAATCGCTATCGCATATAAAACAAGCGTTCCCATAAGGGTAATTGTCAATTGAATAACACTACTTAGTTTTGACAGATTCGAATGATTATATTCTAAACTCGCTTCTTGCGCATAAACATGTGCCCATTTTGAAAACATTCTTTTTTCAGCACCCGCAAGCTTTATTTTTTGTATCCCCTTTACTGTCGCATACGTACATCCACTCGTCTTAGCCGTTGCCTCCATCTCCTCTTCTAAATGTTTTGATTCTAGCCATGCACTTAAAAATGAAAACAAAAAAGAAAATAGAATAATCAAGATGGAAGGAATGGCTAAACTTGGCGCAAAATTAAAAATTTGTCCAATATAAATAATTGAAAATAAAGAAGTTAGCCCTGTTGTTCCAATCGTATCAAATAGAGTCGAACAAATGGTTTGTACGCTTTCAATCTTATAACACAATTCACCCGAACCATACTTTGAAAAAAAAGAAGAAGGCAAATGAATCAAGCGATTCATTAGAGCAGCTTGCACAATGACATCTTGTTTCGTTGTTATCTTATTTTGAATCAATTTTTGAAACGTTTCTAAACAAGTCGAACAAATGACATATGAAATCATAAAAGATCCAAGTGCCAACAATTGTTGCATATGCCCATACTCCAATATGGATCCAAACAGCAATTTTGTGAATATCGGCGTTAGTAATCCAAGCATTGAAAGAATCAACATAATTCCTACATAAAATAAGTCGTCCATTATGGTCAGCTGTTCAAACATAAAACGTATTAAATCTTGAATGGAAAGACTTTTTGCCGGTAAAGGCGGATAAAAACACAAAGCCTCATCATCTAATGTATTCGCTACCTTTTTATTGATCTTTCGTTTTTGATTTGTACTAGGATCCACTAATACATATCCGCCAAGTCTTGCCGGCTTCAATAAAACCGTTTGTCCACTCTCTTTTAGTGTACCCAAAAATAATTGAGTGGCATTATGATACCAATCTTCGTCCAATTGAACACTTCGATATAAGATTCCAAAAGGACGCAAACGATATTCCAACTGTTTTTCAAACGTATCCATTTGGATAGGAATGTTTTTTTCAGAATACTTACAATGAAAATATTTAAGTATTTCATCAATCACACTCCCCTCAATTTCCGTGCTATCCAAAATACTTTTTAAACGCTGTCCAATTACGGCATCTCTAAGCGCATCAAGGGCTTCTTGAAATTGTTCATCATCAGTGAATTCTTTTAATTTCACTTTTACATTAAATTCATTCATAAAATCCTCTTTCTATGCGACTTGTACAAGTTTTTGATACAACTCACTCGTTTTCATCAGTTCTTCATGCGTACCCATACTTTGGATTTTTCCATTCTCCAAAACCACGATTTTATCACAAGAACGAATCGTCGATAAACGATGCGCAATCATCACACATGTGATTTTTCTTTCCTTAATGGATTGAAGAATTTCATATTCATTTTTAGCATCTAGTGCACTTGTAGCTTCATCCATAATTAAGATGGAAGGCTTGGCAGCTAGTGCTCTGGCAATCTCTAGTTTTTGTCTTTGTCCACCCGATAAATCTTTTCCATCTTCCTTTAATTTACAACGATAGCCATGTGGACGTTTCATAACATCTTCATGAAAACAGGCATCCTTTGCCGCTTGAACAATATCTACATCATCAATATTCTCATCCCACATACGAATATTTTCCGCAATTGTATCTTCAAATAAAGTAATGTCCTGGTCTACAACCGCAAGAGAAGTACGAAAGGCCCCCTTATATATTTTATGAAGCGGCTTTCCATCAAATAAGATTTCTCCACTCCAACAAGAAACAATGCCCGACAATAATTTGGATATTGTCGATTTCCCACATCCTGAATCCCCAACGATGGCGATGGATTGACCAGGTTCAATAGAAAGGTTGAAATTCTCGATAAGAGGTTTAGAAAGTGGATTGTATCCAAAGACAACATCTTTCATTTCAATTTTTCCACTTAACCTTTCATAATTTCGCTCTTTTGTCTGACTCAATATGTCTTCATCCGGATACTCCATCACATCATCAATTCTTTCCATATCCGTTCTCATTTCTTGAAGCGTTCTTCCTGTTTCAATAAGAGTTAAAGCAGGAGACATGAAGGAAGATAAAAAGCCTTGAAAGGCCATTAATTTACCTATTGTGAATTGACCATTCATAATGAGCCATACGCCTAGAATCAAGATAATATAATTTGTTAAATTGGTGATAAATTGAGGAAGCATACTGAGGTAAACGTCTGTTTTCGCATAACGAATTTGTTGGGCATTTGAACTTGCCTGAATGCCAGCCCACTTTGTAAAGAAGCCTTTTTCAGCTCCTGTTGCCTTTAAGTTTTCAATCATATCAATACCAATAACACTTGTTGAGGTAAGATTGGCACTTTCTTTCATAGAGACACGCGTGATATTGATTCTTTTCTTTGCGATATAATGAGATAAAATACCATTTATTGCCATAGAGGCAAGTCCGATTAGAGTTAAAATCCAACTATACTTCAGCATGATTCCTAGATAAAAAAACATCATGACACAATTTAAAAATAGAGGTGCAAACGTATTGATTAAAGAGGTCGCAATCGTCGCATTGCTTGCTTGTCTTTGTTGGATGTCCCCCGCTCTTCTTTGACTAAAGAAGTCCATTGGCATTTTTAGGATTTTCCACATAAACGTTGAATTTCCAATTACGGCCATTTTCCCATGAATTCTTAGTAAATAAATGGATTGTAAAGCACTCATTATAATTTGTACCACATTAAATAGAGCCAACAAAGCTAAGAATGGGATGACCCATTGTGGGTTATCTTGAGGTAATAAATAGTCAATAAAGACACGTGAAAAAGCTGGACTTATAATTCCAATTAAGGATGCGATAATACCTGTAAATGCGGTAAACGCAATAGCTGCTCCTGTTCCTTTTAATCTCTTTTTCACAAATGAAAAAACACTTTTTGGTTTTCCTTGGGGTTCGAAAGTTTCACTTGGTGAAAATTGAATAATAATGTTATTAAAGATTTTTTCAAATTCTTCTTTTGTATATCGACAATCTCCTTTAGCCGGATCATTGACATATACTTTTCCTTTTTTTACACCAGATACTACGACAAAATGGCATCCATACACAAATGCGATGCATGGAAAGGTTACATCTTTATAAAGTGCATTCATCGATAGACGATATCCTGAGGCTTCAAGTCCATAAAACCTTGCAGCTCTTAATATTCCTCCTGCACTTACGCCATCTCTAGAGACTCCACATTTTGCGCGGACTTCTTCAATCGGAATCCATTTATTGTAGTAGGCTAGTACCATACAAAGGCTGGCAGCTCCACATTCCAATTCTTCTAGCTGCATGATAACGGGTACTTTGGCAACCCCATTTGAAATGGGTTCTTTTAAAATTTTATTATTCATAAAATACCTCTAATCTAATAGAAAAGAAATAGGAGATATTTCTTCAATAATAATGCTTGCGTTGTAGTAACCATCTTTTACTTTGTTCTTACTCGAAACACCATAAGTATCCACTCCATCTTTTGTATCTTGTTTTTCTTGGAGTGTTCCTTTTAAGTTGGCATATTCAACAATCATGCCTTCGGTTAAATTTGCGCTATCTTCTTCGTTGACGTAACAGACGATGTGATTCTTTTCTACATAAATTGTCGCATCTATAGTTCGGTTAATATGTCCGAAGAAAGACCAACATAAAATACCGAGTACAATACTGAGCATAGCCACAATTAATAGCCATATACCAGGATTCGTTACACGGATGTAGTTGTTTAAATCTTCTACGGATTGGTTCATTTTTATTTTCTTTTTTCTATCTTGCATAATCATTCTCTTTTCATTTCTTTTATTATACATTTTTTTATATAATAAGCTAAAGGAGAACTTATTATGTTATATACGAAAATTAAAATGGAGAGTCCACATTATCCAAAACGTTTTTATCGAATTATCGCAATCCAAGGAGATCCTGATTTGTATGAGTTAGGGGCTATTTTGGGTTTAAGCGTACAAGCTTGGTTTGAGCATTTTTATTATTTTGAAGATAAGAATAATACCTATTTGCCTGAAAGTTGGATGGATGATCCTTGGAATGATGACGCGGTATCTATGGAAGGCTATCATTTATCCGATTTAACAGATACATTTAAATATGTGTATGATACGGGAGAAGATTGGACGTTCAACTGCAAGGTTTACAAAAAAGGATATGAATATATTTCTGAATTTGATGAATATCCTACAGCTATGGTTCTAGAAGGAAAGGGTCAAGGAATTTTTGAGAATGATCACTATACTTTAGATCGTTATTTAGAAGGATTTATCCCTGCTGATTCTAGTGAAGAAAGTATGGAGGGTGAATTTCAAGTTTTACCAATGAACATGGATTTTGATACGTATGGTGATTTTGATAAGCCTTTAGATTTGGATTTCTTTGAATTTTGGGATGCAGAAATTCAAAATATTGCGCGTAACTTTTCAAATGGATATGATGAAGTGGAACCCGATGAAATTGATGAAGAAGAAATCATTCGTTTCCGTAGTTCTGTTGCGGCCCTTATTTTCAATGATGATGAAGTCAACCAGTCATTTCGTCGTATGATTACGCATATGGATATCAATGATGCCTATGAAGTATTGGTAAATGAAATCGCAACCTTTATGAATGAATTAGAGCCTTGTGATGAAGATACTTTTAATAAAAAGTTTAAAAAGATATTAAAAAAACTAAGCTAGATTGCTTAGTTTTTTAGTGCAGTGATCGGAACAACAAATACACCATCTTCTCTTTGATAGGCTGCATTGGATAAGCCACAAATCACACATAAAGATTTAGGGCCTTCTTTTCCATCCGCAATGATTTCATTTTTTATTTTTAAAAGATTTTGAGCCGCTTCTTCAATTTGATGAGCTCCTAATTTAATTTCAAACCCACACCAATCTCCATTTGGCATTTGAATAACCGCATCCATTTCACGATTATTATAGTCTTGATAGTGAAAAAGTTGTGCATCAAATGTTTCTGCATAAATTTTTAAATCTCTTTCAACCAATGCTTCAAATAAAAATCCTAGCGTATTCAAATCATTTACTAACATTTCTGGCGTCGCCTTTAACATCGCAACGGCCAAAGATGGGTCTACTAAATGTCTTTTTTCAGCTTGTTTTACTCGAATGGATGACCGTAATTTTTTTTCATAAGGCTTTTGGTTATCAATTAAGAACAATCGATTCAATATATCTAAATAAGAGGAAACCGTTTCTACATCGATATCTTCATCATCTATTTCTTTAATGTCATTTTTAATACGCTTATTTGTGACTGTCGTAGACTCATTCCTTGCCAAAGAGCGCATCAATAAATCCATTTTATGTCGGTCTCTCTTTATTCCATCAATTCGATATACATCATCATCCAATATCGCATTTATATATTCTTTAGGCAAATAGGAAGCTTGTTTTAATGGAACCTCTTGATTGGCAGGCCATCCTCCACGAACGATATAATCAATGATATTTTCTAAAGGAACTTCCCCTGTCATTTTAGCTTGAATTTCATTGTGACAAATAGATTCTAAAGATACATCTCCTGTAGACTTGCCACTTTCATACAAAGACATAGGTCGCATTCTTATTTTGGCGATTCTTCCTGCCCCACTATGTAAAATTCCTTTATGATTCGGTGTTGCGGAGCCTGTTAAAATAAACTGTCCCTTTTCATTTTTTTGATCTGCTTTATACCTTACCGCATCCCATAATTGTGGTACTTCTTGCCACTCATCAATCAGTCTAGGTGTCTTTCCATCCAATACGAGTTCTGGACTCATTTGGGCTAATTGACGATTTTGAAAATTACCTGTTGGATCTCCAATCATAATTTCACTTTTACTATGGTATGAGGACGTCCATGTTTTTCCACACCACTTAGGCCCTTCTATACATAAGGCTGGAAAAACTTCTAAATATTCCTCTATTTTCTTATCTACAAGTCTTGGTTTATATTCTTTACTATCTACCATTTTTATCACCTTTTCTATTGATATTATACTTCAACCCGAGAGATTCGGCAATTCCAATCCGACAGATTCGGCAATTTCAACCCGACAGATTCGATGATTTCAATCCGATAGATTTTGGTATACCGCAAAATTTCTAATAGGCGTATAATACAAACAAACGGAGGAATACCTATGCAAGGAATATTAAAAGATGAGCTTCAAAGCTATCGAAACCAATATGAATCAAAAGACTATAGAGGAAGTCAATCTGCACTTTCAAGAACAGAAATGAAAGATGTGGTCTATCTTCCAAATGAGGGTGCAAAACTAGCCCGAGATTTTTCCATTGAAGTAAAAACACGAGGAATTACAGCCCAACAAAAAAGCGGACGTTGCTGGATGTATTCCATGCTTAACATTTTAAGAGAGCAAGTCGCTGAAAAATGTGGTTTAAAAGAATTCAAACTTTCCAGCAATTATATTATTTTCTACGACAAGCTTGAAAAAGCGAATAATTTCATGGAAATGATTATTGAACATGCCAATCAAGATTTAACCGATCATTGGAATGAATATATTTTAGAAGGTCCAAAAGATGGAGGCTACTTTGATATGGCTAGAGACCTCGTCTTAAAATATGGCGCTGTACCTGAATATGTAATGCCAGATAACTATCAGTCAAGTCATACAGAAAGCTTTTTAAAAATCTATACTCGCATTCTTCATAAGGCCGCAAGTGAATTAAGAAAAGCCATTTCAGAAGGAAAAGATGTTCAAGAAAAGAAGCGTGAATGGATGTCTAAAGTCTATCGTTTTGAATGCATAAGTCTAGGAACTCCTCCGGAAACATTTGATTTTGTTTATCGAAATGAAAAAGGAGAATATCATGAAGAAATAGGAATGAATCCAAATGAGTTCTATCTAAAATATTGTGATATTCATTTAGAAAATTATGTAACACTCACAAACCAAATCACAGACAATAAGCCTCTACATTCTCATTTTAAATTTCACTATATGGGGTGTATGGCTGATTCAAACATTGATTGTGTAAACGTATCAATAGATGAATTAGAACAAGCTTGTATCAAACAATTAAAAGATGGAAACCCAATCTGGTTTGGATGTGATGCCGGAGCCTATGGAGATCGTCTTGAAGGTATTTGGGATCCAGATAGTTTTGCGTATGAATCTATATTTGATATGAATTGGGATTTAGAAAAGAGTGAACGCTTAAAATACAGAGATTCTTTTGCGACACATGCGATGATTTTAACGGGTGTAAATCTAGATTCAAATGGTGTTCCAAATCGTTGGAAAGTTGAAAATTCATGGGGCAAAGAGGTTGGAAAAGATGGTTATTTTGTGTTGAGCGAAAAGTATTTTAAAGAATACGTTTATGAAGCGATTATCCACAAAAAATATCTAACACAAGATCAAATAGATTTATTGAATAGTGAACCTATTGAAATTTTGCCTTGGCAAAGAGATTGTTGATAGTGGGGAGTTATCCTCACTTTTTTGATGTATAATAAGTGAAAAGGAAAGGTTTATTTTATGAAATCAAAATTAATCACAAGCCTTGTTTCATGTTCACTGATTTTTACTTTAGTTGGATGTAGTTCATCAACATCAAAAGTCGGCGAAAAATGGATCAATGCAGAAGTACAAGGAAATCTCACAAAAGACACAGACATTTCTATTCAAGATGATTTTTTTGCCGCCAGTAATTCAGATTGGCTAATAAACGCAAAGATTCCAGAAGGAAAATCGTATGAGGGCGGACTTTTAAAGTATGAAAGTACATTAAATAATCAATTAGCAACTCTTATCAACAACGATCAAATCCAATCTAATGAAGAACAAGTTGTTAGTGATATCTACAATATGTCCATTGATTGGAATTCCAGAAATGCGTACGGAGTAAATCCAATCAAACCTTATGTTCAAACAATCACAGATATTGATTCCATTGAAACATTAACACAATATTTAGAGTCCAACTCTTCTCTAGGCGCCAATTTAATAAACGTTCTAAGTGATTATTCTGTTTCAGATTCAAATATAAGGGCTCTCTATATCAATGAATTTGAAACCATTTATTCAGATCCAGCTGATTATAAAAAACTATCAAGCTATGGAAAAACAGAAGATAAATACAGTCGTAGTGTGAGTGTGTATTTGTTGAAAAGATTGGGATATACAAAAAATGAAGCTCGAAAAATCTATCAATCCTGTATTGATTTTGAAGCTAAACTTGCCAAATCGAATTATTCCATAGAAGAACAATCAGATAGTGATTTTTCATCTAAGACCATTCGAAATGAATATAGTTTAGATAAGATCCAAAAGCTCGCAAAAGATTTTCCTATTGTTGATATTTTAAAAGCTGAAGGGTTTGATGTGGCACAAGTGTATGGGGTGTATAATCCAAAGAGTTTAAGGGCCATCGGTAAAATTTATAATGAAAAATATGTAGACCAAATTAAAAATTATCTTCTGATCCACACACTATTAAACAATGTGAAATATCTGGATTATGATGCCTATTCTTTTGCGGTTACCAAAGAAAATAAACTTCAAGGTATTGATGGAATGATTAGTGATGAAGAATATGCATTAAATGAAGTACAAGAAAATGCCTTTGATGCACTAGATACACTGTATACAGAAAATTATTGTACAAAAGAATTAAAAGAAGATATTGAATCGATGATCAATACGTATCTTGGTTATTATGAAAATATGTTAAAGAGCGAAAAATGGTTGTCGAGAAAGACACGTGAAAAGGCCGTTGAAAAATTGAAGGCTATTCGTGGACATGCTTCTTATCCAGAAAAACATAATGACTATTCTTCTTTGACGTTGAGCGATTTAGCTGAAAATGGTTCTTACTTGGATGTAATTTCTCGTATTTCAAATTTTAAAGAACAACTCTTAATTGAACAATTAAAAACCAATAAAAACACAGAGTATTGGGTAGAAGATGAACAATTGGGCGCTTCTACAATAAATGCGTTTTATGAACCTAGCAGTAATGATATCTTTATTTGTAACGGCTTGTTAGTATCTATGGGATATGATATAAATTGGTCAAAAGAAGAAAAATTAGCGACACTTGGATTTGTGATTGGACACGAATTATCGCATGCCTTTGATCCTTCTGGCGCAAAATATGATAAGGATGGAAATGTAAATTTATGGTGGAAAGAAAGTGAACTTGATACTTTTGAATCTAAAGCACAAAAATTAAGTGATTATATGAGTCAAATCAAGCCAGAAAATGGTAGTGATGCCTATGTGAATGGAGATATGGTTCGTAATGAAACCGTAGCCGATATTACAGGTATGCAGGCGACATTACGTATTGCCAAAGATATTGATGATTTTGATTATGACACTTTCTTCAAAAAATATTCAAATATGTGGGCTCGCATTGAAACAAAAGGATATCAAATCTACCTTATGAACAATGATGTTCATGCCCTTGTTTCATTAAGAACAAATGTTGTCTTACAACAGTTTGATGAATTTATAAATACCTACAACATCAAAAAAGGTGATGGTATGTATCTATCTAAAAATGATCAATTAACCATTTGGTAAAGAAAAAAACAGGAATCATTAATCCTGTTTTTTTATGGCCTCCGTTAATACTTCATATAACTTTTTGGCATCAAATGGTTTT
>CAVBGZ010000059.1:0-15050 GCA_963595075.1 Waltera intestinalis | reverse complement strand
CAAGAATTTCCAGTCACATTCAAATCCTCATCAATCTTTAAATGACAACCCCTAGGACAAGTAATACAAATCAACTCTTTCATGCTTGTACCTCCACGCCAACACTCAATTCATCCTGCACACGATCTAACAACACCTTAGGAAGTTTAACCTTCTCCATCTCACTAGGAACCATATGTTCCCTCTTAAAAGAGGCAACCACTCCATTTTTTGATTTCAAAACAATCTTCACATTTTCCAAAGGCTCTTTGACACGGAAAGAAAATTCCACATCCTTCTTTGATTTGATAAAACAAGGAACCACATAATTCACAAAATCACCAGGACTTACACAAATCGGATTCATCTTCTCTTCTTCTACACCACAAACATAATTGGCCGCAGCCACTCCGGCCTTCTCACTTTCATCCGAAACAAAATCCACCAAATCATGCACATGCAAAACATTTCCACACGCAAAAATACCCGGAATACTCGTCTGCATATTCTCATCCACAATTGGACCATTCGTCTTCGGATTAATCTTTATATTTGCCTTTCTAGAAAGCTCATTTTCAGGAATCAAACCAACCGAAAGTAAAACACAATCACAATCAAACACAATCTCTGTTCCCTTAATTGGATTTCGGTTTTCATCCACCTTACTAACCACAACACGATTTACTCTTGTATCCCCCTGAATATCAGTAATCGTATGACTCAAATACAAAGGAATATTATAATCATGTAGACATTGAACAATATTACGATTTAAACCATTCGAATACGGCATCACTTCAACAACACCTAAAACTTTTGCGCCCTCTAAAGTCATACGTCTAGCCATGATCAAACCAATATCACCACTACCCAAAATCACAACTCGTTTACCAGGCATATACCCCTCAATATTCACATATCTCTGGGCCGCTCCTGCCGTAAAAACACCTGCAGGACGTGTTCCCGGAATCGCAATGGCACCCCTTGTTCTTTCACGACAGCCCATCGTCAAAATAATACTTTTTGCCTGAATTTCTTGATACCCATACTTCGCACTTGTACAATAAATCCTCTTATCCTCTGTGATCTCAATGACCATCGTATCCAGCATGACCTCAATATCCGATTGATTGACCAAATCCATATATTTTCCTGCATATTCAGGTCCAGTTAATTCTTCTTTAAAATGATGTAACCCAAAACCATTATGAATACACTGATTTAAAATACCACCAAGCTCACTATCTCTTTCAATAATTAAAACCTTACTAGCCCCATGTTCTCTAGCCTTTAAAGCTGCCGCCATTCCGGCAGGACCACCACCAATAACCACTACATCAAACATTTGAAGAATCCTCCTTCGTTCTATCATACAAAATGAAGGAACCATTTTTATCTTGTAAAATCGACTCCTGTTTTACACCCAATTCTCTAGCCAAAATAGCCTGTACTTTGGGTCCACAAAAACCAGACTGACACCTTCCCATGCCCGCATTACATCTTCTTTTAATCGCATCAATACTAATAGGTGTAGGACAACGATGAATCGCATCCACGATCTCACCTTCACTAATACTTTCACAACGACAAATAATACGACCATACAAAGAATTCTTTTCAATCAATGCCTTTCTCTCTTCATGCGATAATGTATGAAAACGAACCACTCTACGAGTTGATACATAGTTTGCCTTTTTATTTAAGAAAAAATCTTTTTCCTGAAACATTCTTACTAAATCAAGCGCAATCGCACTCGCACTCGATAGACCAGGACTTGCCATACCGGCCATCGAATAGAAATTTGAAATCTGACGATCTTCCCCCACAATAAAATCATCATGATCACTACGCGCACGAACACCCGCAAACGTACGAATATTCTCTCTAAAATTGATCGTAGGAACAGACTTTAATGCTCTATTTTTCACAAGATTTAGCCCATCTAAAGAAGTACGAATATCTTCTTGATCACAATTTTCACTACTTGGACCCACAATCAAATTACCATGTACAGTTGGCGCAACCAATACACCTTTTCCACTCTTATTTGGACATTGGAAAATCACATGTTTAACAAGTTCTCCCTGCGATTTATCTAATAAATAATATTCACCCTTATTCGGTTTAATATGATAGTCTGGCTCACGTAATAAGCCTAGTATTTGATCACTATATACACCGGCACAATTCACTACAATAGCCGCTTTATATTGACCATTCACCACAAAGATATCCCCTTGTTTTTGAATAGAAGTGCAAGGCTCATTGAATTTAAATTCCACACCATTTTGAATGGCTACTTCACTTAGGGCAATGGTAAACTGCCAAGGATTGATAATACATGCACTTGGTGCATATAAAGAACAATATACATCCTGATTTAGATTTGGCTCTATTTCCAATGTTTCTTCCTTAGATAATAGTTTCATATCTGGAACACCATTATCTAAACCTCTTTTGTGAATGGTTTCTAAAGTCTTTTGATCTTCTTCATCAAAACCAATGACTAAAGAGCCAATGTTCTCACAGTCTACATCCAAATCTTTACACAACTTAGGAATGATCTTATTTCCTTCCACATTATATTTGGCCATTAATGTATTTGGCATAGGATCATATCCGGCATGGATAATGGCACTATTTGCCTTTGTAGTTTCATCGGCCACATCATTATTTTTTTCTAATACTAATACTTTACCTGCATATTTACTCAGTTCAAACGCAAGCGAGCAGCCACTAATACCTGCTCCAATTATTATACAATCATACATATGTTTAACACCTCTGAATTAACATTAGTACAAAGCACAAAATTAAACAATGAACAAATGATGAAAAAGGTAAAAAATAGTTAACAGAAACTTGTTTGTACATGTTGAACATATTAGTTTTATGCGATAAAATGATATTAAATAAAAGAGGTGAACCTTCATATGATTCAAGTACATCGCGAATACAACATCATCAATGACATTCATTTTTTAACGGATTCCGAACAAATAAGTAATTCTGAATTAGCCGAAAAAGTAAAGATTTCACGTACAACACTCGATGAATTATTGAAAAACGGAAAAGCGAGTGACGAAGTATATGAAAAAATTTATTCATATGCCTACCAACACAATTATCGTTTAAATGCAGTAAAAGAAGAATTGCTAAAGGAAAAATATAAAAACGTATTATTTCACGGTTCAAAAGAAGGTCTTTCATCCATCACAAAAACAGGTTCAAGAAAGAACTGTGATTTTGGCAATGGCTTTTATCTTGGAGAATCCTATAAACAAGCCCTATCTTTCGTATGTGAAAAGGAAAATTCTTCCATTTATTCATTTCGATATTCTCTAGATGATTTAAAAGTGAAACGATTTGAATGTGATCTTGAGTGGATGCTTGCGATCTGTTATTACAGAAACACGATTAAGAAATATGAATCAAATGAAATGATACAAAAAATAGTTTCAGAAATGAATAATATTGATGTAGTTATCGCTCCCATTGCCGATAATAAAATGTTCTATATTATGACACAATTTACTGAAGGAGAAATCAATGCGGATGTTGCCTTACATTCATTATCTGCTTCAAATTTAGGTCTTCAATATATTTTTAAAACAGAAAAAGCAATCAACAAACTCATACCTGAAGAGCACTATTTCATTAGTAAACCCGAAAAAGAAGATTGTAAAAAATCATTAATTGAAAGAAGTTTTGAAATCGACACAAAATTAAAACTCGCAAAAAGAGAGTTCAGAACAGGTCTATACGTGGAGGAAATTTTAAAATGAGAGAATTCGATCATACAGGATTATTATTAGCTGAATTTCAAGCCAAACTATTTGAAAAATCATACGAACTCAATTGTTCAAGCCCCGTATTCTTAAGAAGATTTTTACATTCTGATTTGTTAAAAGAACTTGATAGCGAAAATAGTGTTTTAATGTCATTAAGTGTTGTAGAAGGAATCCAAAGTATGGAAGATCAATTTGGACCTTTCAATTATGGAAAGGAAAAATACTCCAAAAGTGCACTATTTTGGATGGGCTATATGTATCGATATATCGCCTATACCAGAGACGAATCCACGCATTATGTCATGAAGATTTTCAAACATAAACAAATGAACGAAGTCTATTATACATATCATACACAATCTCCTGAATGGTGTATTGATAATCTTCTTGAAATCAATCACTTAACGAAAGATGCTCTTGATAAAAACGCAAGGCTTAAAAATATTATTAGAGCCTATCAAGAAAAAGAGTCGCATAACCTTTAAATTAAGGCTATACGACTCTTTTTTATGCAAGTCTACTTCTTGCTCTTTCTCTAGAACGTCCTCTTAATCTTCCTTTTGATTTAATCGCAGAAGTCAATTTCATCAAACCATCAAAATCTTGTGTACCCTCAAATGAAGCCTTAAGAACAGCTCCTCCACTGACTTGATCCAATTCTTCATCACTAAGAGGTTGTTTATCCAAGAAAGATTGAATCTCATCTTCCGTTACTTCAACACCATGTTTTTTCACTGCATTCATGACAAATTCAACACATTCTTCTTCGCTTTCTAAATCCGCATTCTCCATGTTTTCTAATAATTCATTTGATAATGTTTCATCTTCTAAAAATTCTAAAAATGTCATATTTTTTCCTCCGACCCTTTTCTAAATATTATACACTAATTTCGGTCAAAAACCTCTTTATCCAACTCATTATTTTGTTTCGCAACAATCGTTGTACATACCGCATCACCCGTAATATTGACAGCCGTACGTAACATATCCAAAATACGATCAATTCCCATAATCAAACCAATACCAGATACTGGAAGTCCAACGGAATCAAATACCATGGCCAAAGTCACCAAGCCAACACTAGGAACACCTGCCGTACCAATACTTGCCAATGTGGCCGTAGCGATTACGGTTAAATAATCCACAGCCGAAAGTTCAATCCCAAAAGCTTGGGCTACAAAGACAACCGCAACCCCTTGCATAATGCTTGTACCATCCATATTGATAGTGGCTCCTAAAGGAATGGTAAAACCAGAAATCTTTCTGGATACACCCATCTTTTCTTCCAGTGTATCAATATTTAAAGGAATCGTCGCATTGGATGTGGCTGTACTAAACGCAAAAGCTTGTACAGGGAAGAATTTTTTCACAAACTTAAATGGATTCAAGCCTCCAAAAACACGAAGCATGATCATATATACGCCATAACATTGAACCGCTAGTGCAAGTACAACCGTAATCATATATTTAAACATTGGAATCATTGCACTAAATCCCAACTGAGCAAATGTTCGTCCAATCAAACAAAATACACCAATAGGCGCAATCTGCATGATCATCATGGTCATTTCCATCATAATATCATTGCCTTGTTGGAAAAAGTTCGATACAAGTTGTGCTTTATCTTTTAACTTTGCCAAGATCACACCTACAATAAGCGCAAAGAAAATAATTTGAAGCATCTCTCCATTAGCTAAAGACGCAATCGGATTGGTTGGGATAATATTTAAAATCGTTTCAACCACAGACAAATTTGCACTCGTACTCGAACTATCTACACTTGTACTCACACTTTCAACGGCACTCATATCAAGTCCAATGCCTGGATTAATCAAAGATGCAACACCTAAAGCTACCGCAACCGCAATCATGGTTGTACAAATATAGAAAACAATCGTACGAACGCCAACACTACCTAGTGTTTTAGTATCTCCAATCGATGCTGCACCACAAACAATGGAACAAAACACCAATGGAACAACCAACATCTTCATTAGGCTAATAAATCCTTGTCCAACAATATAGAAAACTCCATCAACCAAAACATCTTGTAGAACTGTTACATTCGCAAAAAAAGTATTAATAATCACTCCAACAATGGCTCCACCAATCAAAGCGATAAAGATCAGAGTGGTCAATCCGAACTTCTTTTTCCCCTTATTCTTAATCATAGGCCTTCTCCTTTAAATACGCATGCAACTCCTCTTTCCATTCGGGCATCGAATAAATGTTTGTAAGTCGCATCATCATATTATCTAATAATGTAAATGGTGGTTTAATTTGTTCTAAATTTCCCGTACGAACCGCAATCTGAGATTTTCCAACCGTACGAAGAATTTCTCTAGCCCAATCCGCTCTAGAACATCCTCCTTCACAGCTCGCATGGAAAATTCCATACTCATCCGTATCGATTAATTTTTCAACAAAACCAGCCAATGCGTTTGCGCTAGTCGGAGTTGAGTATGAATCATAAGGAAGCTCAATCTCTTCTTGTCCCTTCGCTTTTTCAAGTACATAATCCACAAAGTCATACGTACCCACACCATACACCCAAGAACTACGAACAATGATATGTTTATCTGTCAAAGACTTTACTAAGTCTTCACCCGCAAGTTTACTTTTCCCATACACACTAATAGGTTGTGGTACATCAAACTCATTTTTTGCGATAGCTTGTTGTCCGCCAAACACATCATCTGTAGAAATCTGGATCATTTTTACATCCAAGCGACGTGCCGCAATCGCTAAATTTCTTGCCCCTAACGCATTAATACGATATGCCTGATCTGGATCTTTTTCACAAGCCTCATCATTTGTCATTCCAGCACAATTGATAATGACATTTGGACGATTCATATTTGCGAACATCAGCACCTCATCCAAATTTTCGACTGGAACCTCCTTATCACTTTTTAATAGTTTAAAATCCGAATTATTCTGATACGCTTCACATAGTGCATGTCCTAAACGTCCATTCGCACCCGCAATCCATACTCGAATCTGGTAACTCATCTGACACACTCCCTTTCTTTATTTTTTGGTGCTATTTTAACATGAAAAATCATCTTTATCTTTAATTTTGTACCATTAAGTGTTATTTATTCGAAAAAATTTTGAATTTTTAACACTTAATCAATCATTTAAAAAAAACAGTACCACAAAGATACTGTTCACATATACAATTAATCAAACTTATCAGGATCCAACCTACGAATTACTTTTGCAGGATTTCCTACGACAACCGCATAATCCTCAACATCCTTCGTCACTACACTGCCTGCCCCAACAATCGCATGTTTGCCAACACAGACACCAGGCAAAATCGTAGCACCCGCTCCAATCCAACAAGCTTCCTTTAATAAAACTGGTTTACAAGTAAGTACCGCCAAATCATAAGGATCATGATTATTTGAAATCAATTGAACATTGGCCGCAATGTGAGCTTCATCTTCAATCGTAATCCCACCTCGAGCCATCGCAAGAAGTCCTGAATTTATAAACACATTTTTACCAATTTTCATTGAACTGATGCATGCACCAGAGATAGGTGCTGAAATATGAGAACCTTCACCCAAGTTTTCTTGAAACAATTCACGAAGTACATTCTGACCTTCTTCACTATATGGCTCAGTATGATTAAATTTATATACTAGCTTTGCACTCCTCAAAGCCTCATCATGACCTTCACGATTTCTATCTCTAGTATCCACACGAAATTCTTCACATTCCATCCTATTCACCTAGCCTACTATACTGTTCATCGTTTACCGCTTCACACCATTCACTTGAAGCATTTTCACCAGGAACCTCTACCGCAATATGACTAAACCAAGAATTCTTTTGTGCACCATGCCAATGCTTCACATTTGCAGGAATTGTAATAACATCACCAGGCTTTAAGTTTTGAGCCTCTTTTCCTTCTTCCTGATACCAACCATATCCATCTACACAAATCAAAATTTGTCCACCACCACGAGAAGCATGGTGAATATGCCAATTATTACGGCAACCTGGTTCAAAAGTAACATTAAAAATACCTAATGTATCATTTGGATTCGTTAATGGATTTAAATAACTTTGACCAATAAAATACTTCGCATACGCATCATTTGGGTTTCCTAAACCAAAGAAACCGCCATGTCCCTGCTCTTCTTCATCCTTATAAATTTCTTTAGCCAAGCTAAATACAGCCCAAGCCTTAGGCCATCCTGCATAAAAGGCCACATGCGTAATAGCTGCCACCATCTCCTTTTTTGTGACACCATTTTTCTTGGCATTTTGAATATGATGTTCTAAAGAAGAATCGGTAATCCCTTGTGCCATTAAGGCAACCACTGTAATTAAACTTCTTGTCTTTACATCCATATCTTCATTATTCCAATTTTCACCAAATAACACATCATCATTATAATGCGCAAATTCAGGCGCAAAATCACCCAATCGATCTCTTCCTGCCGTCTGTTTAATCATCCTATTTTTCCTCCTTAAGCCATTTAGCTAAATCATCATCACTCTCATAAACTTTACTTCCAAAAATCTCAATTCCATCTTTAATCTTTGAATTTTGACAAACCCTCTTTAAATCCCTCAAACTCTGTCCAAAACCACTACCCTCATGTGTAACGAATGGATAAATTTCTTTATCTGGTAAATCATAATGTTCTAGAAAGGTAAATACACACATTGGCATCGTGCCCCAATAATTAGGAAATCCCAAATATATACGATCATAAGATTCTAATGAATCTAAATATTCCTTTAATTCAGGTCGCGCCTTTCTTTCCAAATCTTCCTTAGCTTCTTCGATACATTCGTTATAATCATTTGAATATTCTTGAAGCGGAACAATTTTAAAAGAATCACAACCAAGCTGTTCTTGAATCTTTTTTGCGACGACTTCCGTATTGCCAATCTCAATATTTCTTAATTTTCCTTTAAAATAATTTTCATGTGCCCTTGAAAAATAGATGACAATTGACTTCATATACAACCTCCTTTAATTACCCTTATTCTTACAGTTTCTTCATTGACTTAGAAGAATCAATATCGTAATATCGTATTAACAAATAGTTAATGCAGAAAGGAGTTTCTATGTATAACCCTCTACTTGATACATTCATTTGTGTGGCAGACTGTGGAAGTTTTAATAAGGCAAGTGAAAAACTGTTTATCTCTGCACCTAGCATCATGAAACAAATCAACACCCTTGAAAAACATTTAAACATCAAATTATTTGAACGCACAAATCAAGGCATTCGCCTAACACCAGCTGGACAAATCATCTATAAACACGCAAAAGAAATGATGGATCATTCAAAAACCTATCTTTTAGAAGCGAAAGAAGCTGAAAACAGAATTTCAAAAACATTTTGTATTGGAAGTTCAATCCTCAATCCATGCAAACCATTTATGGACCTATGGTATACTTTGTCCTCTCAATTTTCAGGCTATAAATTGCACATTGTCCCCTTTGAAGATGATCATCAAAACATCCTTTCTGAAATCGAATTATTAGGAACAAAATATGATTTTATCGTTGGCGTATGCGATTCAAAACTATGGATCAATCGTTGTCAGTTTTTTAAACTTGGCATGTATCAACACCAAATCGCCATGTCTAGAGAGCATCCTTTGGCAAAAAAGAAAAAGTTAAAAATTTCAGATTTATACAATCAAACTTTAATGATGGTCAAAAAAGGAGACTCAACAGTCGTTGATTCTATACGTGCTCTCATTGAACAACATCCACAAATTAAGATTGAAGACACCTCTCAATTCTATGACATGGAAGTCTTTAACCGTTGTGCACAAACCAACAATCTCATGGTGACCATCGAATGTTGGAAAGACGTCCATCCTTCTCTTGTCACCCTTCCCATCGATTGGGATTTTCCTATTCCTTATGGACTTTTGTATGCCAAAAATCCAGATGTGGATGTATATAAATTGATTGAAGAATTGAAAAAAGGCTCTAGCATCAACTAGAGCCTTATTCTTTTTTAATACTTAGATTCCATATTTAATCCTTATATTAGAAATAACACAATCGCCATCTAAAGTATTTCCTGATTTTACATCTTCTAGACCAGCAAGAATTATTTTTGCTTCATCCATCTTTTCCATGATATTTTTATCCATTATAACCAATCTCCCCTATCCTTCTTCGTTTATTCTTTCTTTTTCTTCTTATATACACCAAATCCAATACCACAAAGGACAAGAATAATCACAAGAGCCATCTTCTGATTTGCGTTCCCAAAAATACTACCTGTACTTGAAGAATCCTCATCTTTGTAGATGGCCGTTACTTCTAAATCTTTTGAAATGGAATCGGCCGTAATCGTTTGATCCTCTTCACTAAATTCTTCAGGAAGATTTTCCCATCTCACAAAAGTTTTACCATCCAAATCATGCGCTTTGATTTTTACAGGCTCACCCTCTTTGACCTGCATGGTTTCCTTTTCTTCCCATGTCTTTCCATCATCTTGTGCACACAAAGTAATCGTATACGATTGCGTATCCGTTTCTTCTACCGGTTCAAGTTGTGTATAAATGGCATTCGATGTCAGTGTTAATGTTCCAGATTCATCCAAAGTAGCCGATGCCACCTGATTTCCATCCAATCCATTCATGGTTATTGTGACAGTATCTTTACTTAATTTCGAACTGAAAATAAGTCCTTTCGCATCATCTTTTGCGATGGAACAAGAAAGTGTATAGTTTGAATCATATTCAGCATGTGTCTGTTTCTGATCCTCTTTTAGCCAAGTTACACCTACCTCTTCACTACCACCATCCCACGAAAGAATTCCCGTAGTTGGTAAGTCTTGTCCAGGCTGAGGTTGATCCACACTTAAAGATACATTTGAAATATAGTCTTTATAATCAGCCGTTAAAGAAACATCATTTCCTGGCATTGTAAATTGGAGCGTTTCCGCTTGTTTTTGTTCATCACTCAATGTAATGCCTTGTACATCACTCCATGATACAAATGTCTTATTATCCTGTTTTGCGCTTACTTCAACTGTGCTACCCTCTTTATAATTTCCTAATACATTTCCATTTAAAGATACACTTGACGTTTTATCAATAGGTGCAACGCTTGATCCTTTAATTCTAAAAGTACTCAACACTAATTTCGCATAGGTAACCGTTGTATCGGCATCTTCATTATTTGTATACTTGATCTTTACAGTATTCTCATCTGCACTATCCTCAAAATAGATACACTTTTTCGGACTCTTCTGCATAGCTGCCTGCAAAATATATTTTTTATTCGCCTTCGCAACACCACTTGCCGTTTTGCCATCCTCTGTACACCAAGTAATCGCAGAATCCGGCAACGTTGCCACATGTTCCTTTCCAGAAGTATCCGTCCACGAAAGGGTTGCTTCTGTAGGAAGTTCCTTACCAATAACAGGCGCTTCCACTTGTAAAGTGGCATCTTTGATAGGTTCATAAAGTTCTGTCGTCAACACAACATCATTAGCTGGCATCGTGAAATTTGTGGATATCGAATACATATTCGCAAGATCTGAAAGTTCAATTCCACTCTCAACTGCCCAACATCTAAATATTCCCTTATGCTCTGCATCATCAATGGATGCTTTATCTCCCGCGTTATATTCACCAACGACAGCACCATTTACAGTCACTGTATACGTTGGAATTTCAATTCCTCCACTTACTAAATTAACCGCTTTATTTGAAGAATCATATTCAATATGGGCTTGATCCCAATCATCCGCAAAATACATACCCTCTTCATAATAGTCTTGATTGATCGCAAACTTACGAAGAAAGGATCTGATTCCAATACGAGAATCTTTAGAAGGGGTCGTTTTTATATAAGATTTACTAAATAATCCAGTTTCAAGGTATAAATCATCCTCTAATACTGTAATTGTTACATTCCTAGATCTATTATTTTCAATAATCACCTTTCCTTTTAGATTAATATCATACATACTACCCACAAAGACTCCACCAGCTTTGCTCGCAAAGTTGTGAGTGATTGAACAATCTTCAATCGTATTATCATCATTGTCAATCACGATAGCTCCACCAGTAACACTCGCATTGTCTTTTATAACACAATTACGAATCGTCGTATTTTCTTGAACGAGATAAAAAGCACCTCCGTCTCCACCTGTGGAATCATCAAAAGCACCCGCAGTATTGCCTGAAATTTCAAATCCACTGACTAGACCCGAATTGTCACCCCATTTTTTCTGTTCCACATAAAAAGCTCCGCCATGACCTTTTGATCGATTTCCAGAAATAACACCCGTTTGATCACTTGATTCAATCGTAAAGAATGAATAACAAATATAAATAGCGCCTGCGGCAACATACGCAACATTATCTTTGATACTCGATTTTCCACTCACTTGAATATTCGCAAAATTATCATACGCATAAATGCCTCCACCTCTACTCGCTGCATTATTATGGATAGACGATTCATTTTTCATGTTGATCTTTGAGTATTCTCCATGAATGTAAAGACCACCACCATTTTCGGCAGAATTATCTAATATTTCCGCATGATTCATATTTAGCACACTATTATCATCTTCAAGATAAACACCGCCACCACTTTTGCCGTTGCAAACGTTACCCGCAATCGCGACATTTTCCAAATTGATCTCCGATTTCTTCGCGTAAATACCGCTACCATTTCCATCACGGCGTCCACCTGTAATCAAGCCTCCCGAAGTAACCGATTGACTCTCACCACTCGGGTTTTTATACGCAAGTTTTGTTTTAGGCGCATTATTTCCCTGTAAATTGAGTTTTGCGTTCTCATTGACATAAATGACCTCGCCATTCTCATTTTTACTTTTTAAAGTACGAGAAATGGTATGCCCATTCATTTCAACCGTCACTTCTTTTCCTGAAGAAACAACCAAATGCGATTCCAAGTCCCAATCCTGCTGCAAAGTAATCTTTGTCCCATTATTTGCCGCATTCCAAGCATCATTAATTGACATATAATTTGTGCCATTATCATCAACCGCATAAACTACATCTTCAGCACGAACTGTCATTGGACTTATAAACATAGAAATACCAACACACGCACTTAAAACGAAACATATTAATCTTTTCATATTTTTGCCCTCACCTAATTTAAGAATACACCTCGACCATAAAAAAAACCAGCATAAGCCGGTTATAGTTATTCAAACCCCTTTATTTTTATAGCGGTTTGATGTTTTTGTTCAGAAGCAGAAATCGTTCTCTTTCCATCTTTATTCTGTTTTCCATACGTACCAAAGCCAGAATGATTTCCACCCTTGATCACATATGTTTCAGAATTTTTAGGTAAGTTGGATTCATATTTTTTTAATTTATCCATATTTAATACACCATCATGACTTCCATAGATGGTTAAAACTTTTAAATTTGTTTGACTTAGATCCTTTGTTGAATAAGCAGCCAGTAGAATCAAGCCATCAAATTGATCACTGTTTTTATACGCAAAACTTGCCGCCATACTTCCACCCAAAGAATGACCTCCAATATACCAATGATCATACGAATAGGCATCCAGCACATCTTGTGCCTTATCCGAATCAAGAACAGCCAAATTACATGGCATATTCACAAGAAAACAATCCATCCCATTTTGTGCAATCTCCTTTAATAAGCTTGCGTAAGATAAGTCCTCTACTTTTCCTCCAGGATAGAAAATGAGCGCATCCTTATTTCCTGGTCCATCAAAAAAGTATCCAAAGCTTGTTTTTTCAACAATTACATCACCTGTACTCTTTAATGCAGATGCATTTGTATTATGTGAATAATCACTGACATAAAATCCACATCCTGCAACAAATATACAAAGAATGGTTATTATACAAATTATTATCTTCTTCATTTTCTTCTCTTTTTCTTTTCCTTATATAACGCTTCATCGGCTACGCTAAACCATTCTGTCCAACGTTTATATTCTTTCTTATATTTGGCATATCCAATACTTATGCTGATAGACAATTCTTCTGTTTGTTTATGAATACGCGCACAAAGTTCATCTACACTATCTCCTTTGTGAATAATCACAAATTCATCTCCACCAAAGCGAGCTATAAAATCATTACGACCCACACAAGCCTTCTTTAATTTAGATGCCAAATTCTTTAAAAGAAGATCTCCCTTCGTATGTCCATATGTATCATTAATGATCTTAAAATCATCTACATCCAACACCAACAAATACATATTCGTATCCGTAGTATACATACAATCAAACAAATACTGTTCCATACGATTTCGATTATTTAACTGCGTTAAAGGATCCAAAGAAATCAATTGTTCTTGTTGATTCATAAAAACAATTAATACACTAAGAGCCATTCCCACACAAACAACGGGAATAGAAGGGAAAATTTGTTGAAGAATCATGGAGATCATCATAGGAACAATGAAGAGTGCTAAAGCTTGATACATTTTCTTTTGCGTATAGTTATCCACGTTTTTCGCATAATATAAACAAGTAACTGAACTTAAAATATAGTAAAACCACACGATTGCTAGAAAAACATAAAAGAAAGGTCCATACTTTAAATCTTCAGTACATATGATATGTGTAAATGGATTTAAACAAAGTAAAAGTAAACTGAATACTAAAGGAATCAAGCTTAGTTTTAGATTGATTCTCTTTTTCGCAAACGTTTGTGTATAATCAAACCACGCAAAACTGGATACCACGCAAAAGAAAAGACTAGCCACAAATAAAATCGAACTTTCAGGATTGGTTCTTAATACATAGTCTGTCTGACAAAAGAGGACTTGTAAAATCAACACAAAAAGAAAGGCTTTCTGTGAATTTTTTTGAAAGCCTAATTTTCTTGATTTATAACCAAGCAAAAGAAAAATTGTTATGGATACAAAATAAATTTCGGCAAGTAAATATTCATTCATAACCCTATGATAACACATTTTGCCTTATGCATCACTTCTAGAATACGCATTTTTCATATTTGAACTCAGTTCAAACAACACTTTATTCAAAGTATCCGCTGTTTCTTGTTTCACCATTTCTGCGATTTTCTCATTCGCTTGATGACGTAAAGCAAGTTTATCTTCACTTTTCTCAATCAAATCATTATATGTATTGATAATTTCATGCGATTTAGACATCACTTTTAGTTGGTAACGCTCGATATGAAATAAAGATTGTTTATAAGAGGCATCGGCCATAGCCGCAATCAATCGTGAACTCCAATGAATTACCCCGTCTGACCCGCTGACGCAAATCAGACGGAGTTTCTGTTTTCC
>CAVBGZ010000058.1:0-15086 GCA_963595075.1 Waltera intestinalis | reverse complement strand
TAATGAAGATTAATCTAGAAAGGAAAACAATATGAAAGAAAATAATAAATATCAAATTGCTAGTAGATTTTCACATTTAACAGCTGAAGGCACATTGGTCAATATCGTGCCTGATAAGATAGACGAAATCCCTCAGGTGAAGATTGAAGATATTTTCAGAGATGTCCATGATTTTGCGTATAAAAGATGGCAAGGAGCTATATCGGTACCGGCATGGCATTATAATGATTATTCTGGGCTTCTAACTAGAAAAGAGCATGAACTTTATAAAAAATATTCACAGATTTATTGGAGCAAAGAAAATAAACGAGTTTATACTTGTATTCATAATATAATGAAATCCACGAAAGCTGCAATGAGAATGCGATTTAAGTTAAATGAGCTAGATAAGAAATTCAATATTCAAAAGCTAGGAGGTATGAGAATTAAATCACTTTACGGTGCGATTATAAATAAATTAATGTTGTATGAAACTGAGTATTATTTAATAGAATATAAGCTCCAAAATCAGACATTGTATAATCAGTACGCTGAATTATTTAATTTACTAATGGAAGATTATGTTCGAATTGCAGAATTAAATTATAATGAAATCAGCACAAGAGTCATCGATCCGAGATTTGCATTTAGATTTTTATATTCTTACTATAGAAAATGTAAATTCAATGGACCAAAGATTTCAGCAAATTATATGCAAACTGTTTGTGCGAATATAGATGACGACAAAACTTTGGAAAATTTTTATGAACTTGAAAATAAACTTTATGCTAAGAAATTAATCTACAAAGTTTATATAAAACAGCTAGAATATAAAATTGATCTTGATTTAAAAGACGAATTAGCGAACTTTAAGATGAATCCAGATAAACTATCAGTAGTATTAAGCAATTATGAAAAATATAAAGCAGACGAGAAACTTTATCCAAAATTCATAATGGCAATAAGTGAATATATTGATAATGAAGTTTATTTCAATAAGAAGCGAGATAGAATAGGAGAGATTTATAGTGAGATATCTGAGCAAATAGATATGGAAGCTATAAATGAGATAAATGATAGACTTAGTGAGAAAACTAGGTACTATTTACTGAAATATATGTGCAAGTACTAAGAGAATCTATGATTCTCTTTTTTGTGTTTTGAGGTTTTTTCTTAATATATTATTATAGTGTATAAGGTTAGAAGATCAGCCAAAAAAATCTTCACGGTGTAATGTTCTGCACCGAAAGAGGAGGTAAAAAATGAGAACAATGACTAGATCATCAAATAAAACACACAGTATTACTGCTGTAGCAGATTCGTTGATGCTACAGCAACAATCCATAAATGAATTAAAATATTTTATGGAGGAAAAACACTATAGAATTCTCAAGGAGACTGACTGTGGAAACATTGTCAGACTCCTTGTAGAGAAGGAGTGTATTGCTTATGGCAATTTGTACTACGAGTACCACGTACTTCAATATGGAATACGCCGTTGTTTTGGAGGCGAATCTTCATTGCGTTATAAAGACGCAAAGACATTTGAGCCTGACATCAGCAATAAGTACAGTACGTACGAAGAAGCTTATGCTCATATGTAGCCTTCTTCTAAAGAATAACATTGATCTCAGTGTTATTCTTTTTTTTTGATTATTGGCACTCTATTCATATGACTGCTAATTTTCTATTATTTTAAAAAATAATCGTAAGAACAATATATTATATAGAGAAGAAGTGCGCACAAATTTTCTATATGTTCGAGAAAAGAATCTCAAAACATTGTACAAATTAGAAAGGACGTTATTAACAATGGCAAAAATATTTTATGAATCAGAACTTAAGGAATTAGCAGGAAAGAAGTTTAATACAGAAGAAGAAGTAAATGAAGCAGAAGCAAAAGTTAGTGCAGATATTGCAAAGAAACGAGAATTAGCTGCTGCTAAGAAAGCCGAAGCAGATGTAGTTTCAGATGCAATTAAGAAATTAGTAGAAGTGCAAGCATCGGCTAAGGAAGCAAAGACTAATGCTTATAAGGAATACTTAAGAATCGTAGATGAAGAAAATAAAAAAGTAAAAGAAGCAGAAGCCGCTAAGAACAAAGCATTAAATGATTTCTGTGACAAACATCCAGAAGGTTTCCATGAAACTATCAAGATTGGAAATACAGAAACTCGATATGATTACACTAACTCAAATGAGCTAACATCAGCATTAGATTTATTCAGCAGACTTCTAAACTGGTTTTAATTGATAAATAACAGGGAAAGAGATTTCCCTGTTACTCTTTTATTTATATGCACAATAATTTCATAGTATATGAGAAAAGAATCCAACATGATTCTTTTTTCTTATTTTTTATACTTTTTTATAAGAATTTGTATAAATATTAGAACAATACATTATAATGAAAGAAAGAGAGACGATATTATGGGCGAAATAACTACCGATAAAAAGTTATTAAAGAGCAGTGAAGTTGCTAAAATCTTAGGTATTTCTACTGCAACTTTAAAGAATCATTATAAACAAGGCTTAATCGAAGCAATTACAATTAATTCTCATAGATATTATACAGAAGAAGCAATCAATCGTTATCTTGAGAATGGAAAGAATAAACATTAATGGGAAAGAAATTAATTATTGTTGAGTCACCAAACAAAGTGCGTCATATCCAAGAATTTGTTGGAAGAGACTACATTGTTATGGCGTCTGTCGGTCATATTAGACAGATTAATGACTCGGGTAAATATAAAATTGGAGTGGATTACGATGATGATTTCAGAACCGATTGGGTTGTATCTCCAAAGAAGAAAGAAGTAGTTAGTAACTTAAAGAAAGCCGCTAAAGAAGCTGATGTAGTTTATCTAGCATCAGATGATGATAATGAAGGAGAAGCTATTGCGTGGCATCTTAGAGAAGTTCTTAAAGTTCCTGCTTCTAAGATTAAAAGAGCTGTTTTCCGAGAGATAACTAAACCAAGCGTATTAGCAGGTTTAAAAGCTGCCGGGGATATCAACGAGAATAAAGCTAGTTCTGCATTAACAAGAGCTAAATGGGACAAAATCATCGGATATCGACTTTCTCCAATATTACTAACTAAATGCGGTGGAAAATCCGGTGGTAGAGTACAATCAGTAGCTTTATTACTAGTTGGCGATCGTGAAGAAGAGATTCAAGCATTTAAATCAGAAGATTTCTACGAGATCTATCTAACTTTATCCAAAGATTCCGGATCATACAAATCTCAATACAAAGGAACTGATGCTAAAAAGATCACTCAGTTTAATAATAAAGAAGAGGCTGAGAAGGTTTTAGCAGAATGCACACCAGGAAATTATTATGTGAGATCGATTGAGAGTAAGAACAGATCTGTAACTGCTAATCTTCCGTTTATAACATCCTCGCTTCAACAAGAATGTGGAACTAAATTAGGATATTCTCCTAAGAAGACAATGGAATATGCTCAGAATTTATTCCACAATGGTTTGATTACTTACATGAGAACCGATTCTACAAGATTATCCGATGAATTTATCTCTGCGGCAAAAGATTTTATTATTACTAATTATGGTAAAAATTTCTATTCTGGTGCCAAGGTTGGTAAGAAGAAAAAAGGAACTGCTGAGAATGTTCAAGATGCTCACGAAGCAATTAGATGTACCGATATAAGTAAAACTCCTTCTTCTATGAAAGATAACGGAGAATTAGCTGGACCAGAATTAAGAGTTTATACTTTAATCTGGAATCGATGTGTTGCATCTCTTATGAGTAATGCAACGGTTGAAGATACGAATGTCAATATTTACAATGGAAAGCATAAATTTGTGCTAACTGGCCACCGAACTATCTTCCCTGGATTTAGATTGGTTTATGGAGAAGATGACAAAGATGTTATTCCAGCATTTAATATAGATGAACACATCATAGATTTATCATTGGATAATATTAAGAAATCTACTAAGCCGCCTGCTCCTTACAATGAAGTTTCTATTGTAAAGAAGTTAGAAGAATTAAAGATTGGTCGTCCTTCAACATACGCCGGAATTGTAGATGTAATCACAGATACTAAACGCGGCTATACGAAAGTTGAGAATAAAACAATCAGACCAACTGAAAAAGGAATGCTGGTTTATAAATTTTTAAAAGAGAATTTTGATCCAATTATTAATTATAATTATACCGCAGAATTAGAAGCAAAACTAGATCAGGTTTCAAATGGAGAAGTAGATGATCTAGAACTACTTAATTCGCTTTATGAAGATTTGGTTCCAGTTCTTAGAGATGCTTTAAAAGCAGATTCAATGAAACCAAAAGCAGTACTTAGTGATAAGCTTTGTCCTAAATGTGGAAAACCGCTAGCAATCAGAAAAGGTCCTTATGGGGATTTCTTAGGCTGCTCAGGATTCCCACGTTGCCACTATATAGAGAAAAAAGAGACACCAAAAAAACAAGAAATAACAGACTTTATTCCTTGTCCAACTTGTAAGACTGGACATTTGGTAATGCGAACTGCTACAAAAGGCCGTTCAAAAGGAAAGGGTTTTTATGCTTGTAGTAATTATCCTTCATGTAAAACTGCGATGACAGTTGAAGATTATGAGAAATTAAAAAGAGAATCTGAAATTAATCCTTTAGCAATCGATGGTGACAATAATGAGTGAGAATGAAGAAATTCTAATAATGACACTTAGATCTTTATGTTCAATTTATGAATCTTATGAAAATGGAGAATCAGACGACGATATGTCACAAATAAAGATCCAAGAATGTATGCAGCATCTTAGAAAGAAAGCTAAGCTTTTACTAGATGAAGCACGTGACAATAAATATAAACTTCCAATCGACTTGGAAAGATGTGTCATTGAAATTATAAATAAGGAAGACTAAATCTTCCTTATTTTATATATTATTTTGCTGGAATAGTAATAGCACGACAATATAAATTACTATTCTAATAATCACCAAAGGAGGACGAAATGAAAATGGATGATTACATGAAAGCAAAATTAGCAGGAATGCAAAACGAATTAAGAGATCTATTTGAAGTTGTAGATCAAAGTACTGAAGACTATGAAGAACAATTCTACAGAAGTCTATTAAGTGCTGTTGATAACATCTTAACTGTCGGATATGTTAGGAATCGAGACGGACAAATTAGTTCTGATTATGCGTTAGAAAAATTAAAGATGTCAAAATTTTATATAGACTGGGCTGTTAATAATTGCGAGAGAAGTATTGGTGATGAGAATCATGATTAGAGATTATAAATATATTTGCGGAATAATTACAGATGTTTCCGATTCTTCCATGAACGTTGTATTAGAGGTTGAGCCAGCAGAGACCGTTAAAATTGACCTTTGCTTTTTAACAGACAGAAGCATTGCGAAAGTTAAATCTAAAATTGGTTCAAGTTCAATTGTGAGAGCTGCATATACTGTTGATTTGTTTGGCAACAAAAAATTGTATTGTAAGAGTATCAAATTCCTTGGGTAGAAATCATAAAGGACACGCCAACAAATTAACAAAGCATTCAGTAAGTCGTTCTAATGAGCGATTAAATCTTGCAAGAGCTAGCGATCTAAAGAAGAACTTAAAATATGCAATTCAGAACGGAGTTAATTTTGAAGTCGCAAGCAAATATTATAAATACAACGAAACAAAAAATCATGAACTAATTAAGTATATAACAAGTTCAAATCTTTGTAAGAATTATTATCTTGGAAATGTTTATGTATTCCACAAAAATCAAAATGCTCGAACTTACAAGTTAATTACAATTTATCCTTGCAAAGAAAAATTTAAAGAAGAATTTGATAAAATATATACGTGGAGAAAAAATGGAAAATAGAGAAAAATATGAAACTCTAAAGAAAGAATTAGAGGCCGCATCAAAAGAGTATTATGTGAATAATAACTCAATTATGTCAGACGAAGAGTTTGACAAGAAAATGAAAGAATTAGAAAAATTAGAGGAAGAGTTAGGAATTACAGATGCTAATTCTTTAACTCAAAAGCCAGGTTCTGATGTCGTTTCCGCAAACGATGCAAACAGACATGGCAGACCAATGTTATCACTAGAAAATACTTACAGTATTGACGACGTAACTAAGTGGTACAATGATATGATTAAAACGACCGGCGATCCAAATCTAGAAGTTGTTGTAAATCCTAAATGGGATGGAGGCAGTGGAGCATTAAGAGTCCAAGAAGGAAAATTAATTAAAGCTCTTACTAGAGGAGATGGAATTGTCGGTGAAGACATCACAGTCAATACTTCTACACTTTATGAATACAATCATTATGGAATCGATCTAAGTAATAGAGATTTATTCAGCGGAGAAGCTAGGGGAGAAATCATAATGACTAGAGAGGGATTCGACATTTTAAATGCTGATGGAAAGTATCAAAATGCTAGAAATCTAGCTTGTGGTTCTATGAAGCTGCTTGATCCAGAAGTATTTAAAGAAAGAGCCCCTCATATTAAATTTGTAGCTTATTGGTTAGAAGATTCTGAGAACGAAAAGTACGAAGATGATCTAGACCAATTAGCAAATTATTTTGACATCGGAACCGTTTATTATGTATGCCATAATCTAGAAGAGATTATGAACGCAATAAAGAAGATCAAAGAAGATTCCGTTAATTATTTATTTGGAATTGATGGAGCTGTTATGAAAGTCAATGAAAAGAAATATTGGCAGACAATAGGCTCTACTGCTAAGTGTCCAAAGTGGGCAAAAGCGTATAAATATGAACAAGAAACCGCCGAGACTCAAGTCCTATCATTTGATTATCAAGTTGGTAGAACGGGCAAGATTACTCCCGTAGCAAATCTTAAGCCAGTGTTTATTGATGGATCTCTTGTATCTCGTGTAACACTAAATAATTTTGATTTTATGAGCAAGCTAGATATTCGTGAAAACGATTTCATCACGATTCATAAAGCAGCTGCGATAATTCCGGAAGTCGTCTCTGTAAATAAATCTAAGAGAACTAAATCTTCTAAGAAGCCAGATATTCCAACTAAATGTCCTTGCTGTGGAAGTAACTTAACTACTCCGTTTGGTTTCCAAGATTCATTCTGTATGAATAAAGATTGCCAAGCAAAAGTTTTAGGAAAGCTAAACTATTTCTGTCATACAATGGAGATTGATGGATTAGCAGATAAGACTTTGGAGTTATTCTACAATGAAGGATTAATCAAATCTATTAAAGATATTTATGAATTAGTTGAAGAAGATCAAGCATATGCTGCTTATAAAACAATTACAAGCATAGATGGAATTGGAACTAAGACTGCCGATAATATTACAAGTGAGATCAAGAAATCTATCTCTCAAGAATATTGGAAAATAATTGCTGCTTTAGGAATTCCCGGAGTCGGCAAGAAAACTGCTCGATTAATTGTATCTAAATACCAAAATATTGACAACTTAATGAAAAGTTCTATCACTGAATTAATGTCTATAGATGGAATTGGGGATAACATGGCCGCCGATATTTATAAGTGGTGTAGAGAGCAAGAGAATAATGATCTTATAGAATATTTAAAATCAATTGGGATGAAGCTTTCATCTGAGATTAAATCTGGAAACAAATTAGCTGGAAAGAAGATCTGTGTTACGGGGGCTCTAAATGGAATGAGCCGCGAAGAATTTGAAACTTTAGTTACTAATAATGGAGGTTCTTTAACATCATCTGTTAGTAAAGCAACTAATTATCTAGTGACAAACAATAGAGATTCTGGCAGTTCCAAGAATAAGAAAGCACAGGAATTAAATATCCCAATTTTAACTCAAGAAGAATTTATGAAATTATTGTAAAGGAAGAAAATTATGACTAAACCATTATATTTTAAAGGAATGAACACTCACATTGATGAAAAGAAAGGAATTGTTACACTTACAACACAATGTCCAATGTGCCTATCTATGACAAGTGTTGAGATTCCTCTTGCTCAATATGAAAAATTAACTCAAGACGAGATCGATAATAAATCAACACAAGATTTGTTTCCAGATATGTCATCAACAGATCGTGAAATAATTATTAGCAATCTTTGCCCAACTTGCCAAGATGATATCTTTGGTGCAGATTATGATGATATTTATGATGAAGATTATGATGACATTGATCCTTTAGATGACTTTACTGATCTATTTGATAGTATTTAAAAGATAAAGAAAGAAGCTTATTTGCTTCTTTTTTTTTATAGATTTTTTATCTTTTGAACAATTAATTATAGTAAAAAAGAAAGGATTTGATCTACATGTTCGTAGCTCCTAAGAATCTGAAAACAAATAGATTACTGAAGAATAGAACAATTAACTTCGATACTCCTAAACGAATTGAAGGGAATCTAGTTTTTATTCTTACAGATGATAGAGAAGTCTTTTATAATGTCTTAAAGTCTCCATTATTAAGACCACAACAAATGCGATGCGCTTATTCTCCGAGAATTATTCGTCCATTGAAACGAACTCCGGTTAGATATGATATTGCTAACTTATTTGCAGAGATCAAAGAAAAATCTAATGGAAAGATTATGATCTGCAAGACTATGCCAACTCTTTATAATGGAAAGAATTTAGCTTATGACGTTACTAATGAATATAAAGAAGTTGCTAGAGTTGCATTTGCGACTCGAAGTGGCAAGGTTGCATCTGATATGGTGCGAGACGCTATGAGAAACTCAATAATTGCTCATGCTAAAGAAGTTGGATATGAGAAGAATTATTTAATTGTCCCAATGGATAAATACATTGACGTGAATTCTATTGGTCAAGCTGTTCGTCAAGTTGGTTTTACGGAACCAGTTCCAGCTATTTTATTATTAAAGGATTTACTAAATGGTCATCTTCAAGATTATTCAATCTTTGAGAGAATCTTCTTCTATAATACAGAAGCAGATGTTATGTTAGTAATCGATCCAAATAGTGACGAAACTCTTAAATATCTTCCAGATACATTTGCAAAGTTAAATCGTATGAATAAATTTGCTGGTAAGCGTGATGGTGAAACATTAACAGATGATGTTGAAGGTGCAGAAGCTGAAGATATCTCTGATGAAGATTACACTGAAACTCTTAAACAACAAATTAAAGATGAAGTTCTAAAACGAGTTGCTAAGCAATTAAAAGCAAAGAATCTTACTGATTTTGAAGAAGCAACTAAGGAAGAAAAGGTTTTAGCACTAAGTATCGACAACAAGATTGACGAATATTTAGCAAAGCCAGATAATGTTCGCCGTCCATTTAATGATCTTGTAAATGAAGTAGATTCAGATGCAGAAGTAAAAAGTAAAGCTATTGCTTATGTAGAATCTAAAAGATCTGCCGCCGTTAAAGCTGCTACATTATCAAAAGCTTTAGAGAAAGAATTAGCTGCGATCGATAAAGTGTCCGATATTGATGTGAGTGAAGAGAATATTACTCCAATCGATTTTGGCGTAGATGATAAGCTAGATCCTTCTATCGCTAAATCAACACTACCTGCTATGGACCAAGAGTACAATAATAAATTCTTAAAGAACGACTTAAATAATGTGTTTGAATCATTCTCTCAATCTTCTTATTATCCTTCAGCAATTGAAGATATTACATATGAAGATACTTCAGATGATTTTAACAAAAAAGAAACGGCGTCTATTAGATACAAAGTTGATGATGGTCAAAGTATTTCATTCAAGCTTGATATTCCAAAAATCGTAGATGATCACTATTTTTATGTGGGTGGAAACAAATATACAATTGGAAAGCAAATGATTCGTCTTCCTATAGTAAAGACTAAATCAGATCGTGTAGAAATCACCGCCTCTTATCAAAAGATGACTATTGAAAGACGTGGAAGCAAAGTTTCTCGTCGAAATGCTTACTTGATGAAGATTTTAAAAGCGTATGACAATCCTAAAGTAAAAGTAACACCAGGTGACAATAGTTTAATAAATTCATCATATAAATCTGATTTTGAATATGAAGAATTGAGTGCTTCTCTTTCTAAGATCGAATCCATAAACATAACCGCCATATTTAACCGCCAAATTATGCAAGAAATGATAGATGCTACAGATCTACCAGAAAATTTCATCAAAGATAATATGACTCCATTTGCTTACGACAATGGCGATGGAAATTATGGAATTTATTACATTAAAGATATTAAAGTTTATCACGCTATTACAGAAAATAACGAAATAAAGATTGAAGAAGTTTCTAGTAATATGTTTGATTTCTTATTAAAGAAAGTTTTATTCTTAGATCCTAATAAGCTTCCTTCAATTGGTAAATCGTTCATCTACACAACTGTAAAATTCTTGACAGTTACATTCCCTGTATTTACTTTAGTTGGTTTAATAAACGGAATCTCAGATATCCTAAAACGTCATAAAGTAATTTATCAATTGTCAGATAAAAAGATGACCGGTGATTCTAGATGGGTAGAAGTAAAGTTCAAAGATAAATATCTTTATTATGAAGATAAGCTAGAAAACACTTTATTATTAAATGCACTTTACATTATGGATACTGAGAAGTATGATTATTCTGAATTCGACACAAATGTTCCTTATTTGGCTTATTTGACTGAGAAATTAGGTCAGCCAATGTATGCTGAAGGAATGTTGAAGATAAATCTAGACAAGATGATCGACCCAATAACTAGGGAAATCTTAGTTGAGTTGCATCAACCTACAAATATAATTGATCTATTATTATTAGCAAATAATATGTTAGTTAATAATGGATTCCAGCCACTAAACGATTTGAAGAACTATCGAATCCGTGGAAATGAAATTGTTGCAGCTGTTGCATATGGAATAGTTGCAAACGCATATAAGAATTATCAACAATATAAGTTGAATGGTCGCCCAGAATCTATTAAAGTCGGCCGAACAGAATTAATCAATTCATTAATTGGATTACAGAACATAAACACAACAAGTATGCTAAACCCTATCCAAGAGATAGAGAATTCTTATGCATGCTCAGCCAAAGGTTACAAGGGTTAAACGGTTAGCCCCATTATATCGAAAGGTATATTGAAAACATCTTGATATGCTGGAAACCCCTTAGAGCTTCTTCCGCTAACTGAGTCCGTGAAGATCAGTCAGAAGTGAAGTGAAGAAGATTGGGCAATCAGCAGGCAGGGAGGTCACAGACCTCCAGCCCCAACGACTATCCTATATGGAGTAGGGATTAAGTAATCCCGAAGTAAGATGCCCTGAAATTTCAGGTGATGATATAGTCTGTGCTGTAATGAAAGTTACAGTCGTATAACGATCGAGAAGTAACGAATCTCGAGAACATTCAGATTAACCTTGGTAAAGCATACAACCTAGAAATGCGTACTTATGACGATTCAATGATCGGTTATTTATCAGGAAACTCAACAGCTTTTTCTGGTGCCGTTGGTATTTCCCGTGGTCTAGTATTCTCTCCTAATATCAATTCGGTCAGAGGATATGTCGGCAATAGTGATATTAATCAAGCATCAGCAACTTCTTTATTGTCAATCGCAGAAATGTTGTCTCCATTCACGGCGTCTCAAGCAGATGCTCCACGTGCTGCCATGCAAGTTGCTCAAACAAAACACACAATGCCAGTTGCTGTCATGAATAAACAGCTATTTGGTTCAGGTGCTAATAAAGAGCTTGCTTACATGATATCTGACGACTTCTGTTTCAAAGCAAAGAAAGATGGAGTCGTAGAAGATATTGACAGAAGTACTAAACTTGCTATTCTGTTATATGATGATGGAAGTAGAGATGCAATCGACTTAAATGAAACTTTAGTTAAGAATTCTAACTCAGGATTCTTCGTAAAACAAACTTTCTTAATCGTTTATAAAGTTGGTGAGCGTTTTAAGGCTAAAGACGTTATTGCATATAATCCTTCATTCTTTACAGGAAAAGGTCGCGACATCGATTATTGCCCTGGTACATTAGCAAAAGTTGCTTTAACCGCTGGTGATTTCGCTTTTGAAGATGCAACTGTAATATCCGAATCATTAGCTGACAGATGTGCTGCTAACGTAACAATTTGCAAAGCTGTTTCACTAGACCCTAACACTATTATTCATATGATAAAGAACGTGGGGGACGAGGTAGAATCTGGCGAGCATTTAATGGAATTCACAACAAACGAATCTGAAATCTCAGCAGATTTAATCCAAGGTTTGTATAGCAAACTAGACGACGATTTATTTAAGCAGATGACCTACGACACAATAAAGAGTAAATATAGTGGAACGATAGTAGATATAAAGATTTACTACAACCACGATTTCGAAGAGCTCAACCCGTCTTTGCAGAATTTAATAAGCAACTACAAGGCTAACATAGAAAAACGCAAGGAGAAGTTGAGGAAACTAGGAATACCTAGTAGCGCAATGAAACTACCTCCAACCGAGAAACAAACAAATACAAAGATTGAAGGAACCGAATATGATGGAGTACTAGTATGCTTCTATGTAGAATACTCCGACAAAATGGGTGTCGGCGACAAACTAACATTCCAAACCGCATTGAAAGGAGTAATTAGTAAGGTATTCGCCAATGAAGAAGCCCCAACTACAGAGTATCGTCCGGAAGATCCGGTAGAAGCTATATGTACCCCAACAGGCATAATAAGTCGTATGACTTCGGATATCTATTCTACCCTTTATGTCAATAAAGTATTAGTAGAGCTTGGAAAACAAATAAAAGAAATATGGAACAAATAAGTTCCATATTTTCTTATTTTTAATTTTGTTCTATTGTTAATTTATTCTTTGCTTAGTAGCTAGTATTCTCCAGTTGATTCTGTTGTGTTTTTAACGTCTTCGTATGTATATCTCATTCCGTTTCCTCAATTTTAAAACATTTTCTATTAATGCTAATCTTGTTAGCAATCCGACACCGCCTGGAACTGGTGTCTTCTCTACGCCGCTTACGTGTTCGCAGTCTCCCACTAATTTCCCATTCTCGTCGAAGTTTATTCCTACGTCAATCAGCAAACTATTTGCATTAAATATTTTCTTTTCTTCTAATTTGTTATTTGTTTCATCATAATTCCATTCTACATTTTGCAGCAAATTCTCGTCAGTTATTGTGTCCCTATGTCCAGTTGCACATATTATCAAATCGGCATTAGATAACAGATAGTTCTTATTTGCTTCTGATGTCTTAGAATGAATAACACTCACATTGCAATTTCTATCAAGTAACATTCCAGCAATCGGCCTGCCAACTAAAGCTGATCTTCCAATAACAACCGCATTCTTATTGTTGAAATCATAATTCTGATCTTCTAAATAAGTAATAATTCCTTGTGGCGTGCATGGAAATACTTTAGTTGTAGGTGCAAACCCATCGATATCTTTATCTGGGTTTATCATGTTTCTAATTGCTTTCTCATCTAAATGCTTAGGAAGAGGAAGCTGAACTATAAAGCCAGTGTAATCTGAGTAATTCAACTTATAAACTAAATGTTCTAAATCTTCTTGTGTGATATATTCTGGCTTAGCAATTAGTTTTACTTTTATGCCAACACTCTCCAAATCTTTAATCTTATTTCTAACATAACGATCTGAGGCCGGATTATGCCCAATCTGCACAATAGCAACTGAGATTTCTCCTAATTCGCTGACGATTTCTTTATAATGCTGCATTTTTTCTTTATGGTAATCTTTAATTCTTAACATTTATATTCCCTTTCAATAAATTTTGTGAAGATAAACTGAACTTTCAACAGATTATTGGCTATCACTAATAGTGCAATAGCCAATATTGTTTGAATAAACTCTGTATGTTGGATTTTTTATTAATAACTGAATATCCCCGATATTTTTGTATAATTTTCTGTCCTTTTTATACCTCGAAATCGCTGTTTTCATTTCTATAATTTAATTCTTTGCAAGATTCTGCAATATAAGAATTAAAACATTGTCCTGAGTCAAATAAATAATGCCCATCTTTTAAGAATTTATAACCAGAGTACATAAAAGTCATATTAACTTTATACTTCTCACATTGATCTCTTAAAGACTTCACCCATTCATATCTAATTTCTCTAGGAGTTGTAGTAAATTTCTCCCCACCACATTCAACATGCTCAATAAACCCTTTAGCTAGATAATCTTCAATATGAATTTCTTCTAGCATCGGACTGCAAGTAATCCATTTATGCTTGCAATTAATTTCTTCTAAAATCGGCAATCTTAAGTCTGAGCGTCTTTGATTTTCACAAGTAACTACAATCACAACATTATCATAGCCGTCATTCCAATCTTCTGGAAGATGATCATTAACCCTCTCTGGTCTTTTAGTAATGATTATAAATCTTAAATCTGGGTGATTTTTTATAATCTCCCATGCTTCATTTCGATAATTATCTGCCTCTTCTAAGAAAAAGTCAGTCTGAAGTGAAACGACAACATTTTTAGCATCTGCTATATTAACATTAAAAGTAATTGGGTTTGGAACGATAAGTTCTTTAGCTTCGATGAAGCAATTTTGGCATCCTTCGGACACTTTAGCACAGCCATACCATGGATTCCAGTAAGCAGTAGTTCCTGTATTATATGTGTTCATTCATTATTTCCTACTTTCCTAATTAGTTTTCATCTGAATTTAGTACAATGTCTTGGTATTTATTGAAAACATCAATTGAAATAGCATGAAGAATATCTTCCGCATTATTTTCTTTATTATATTCTTTCAAAGCTGAATAAAGTTTGAAAATTCTAGAGTATGCATAGAGTAATACATCTTTGGTTGTGCCCTTAGATCCAATTAGTTTCACTTTAAGTAATTTTTCCATATCTTCATCTGTTATTTCTTCTTTTAAAAAAATAAAAGATAACAGAGATAAATAATAAAGCGACTTATTCCAATAATTAAAAGAAATTAATGAGATTACCATATCTTCAATATTCATGTAATTTGAATATAGAGAAATAGATGCGTTTGAAATTTCTTCTGATCTTGAATCAATATATTCTAAGATTTTAGTAAATTTATCTGTTGAATAGATGATATTATTGGATAATCTTGCCATTCCTAAATAACTTCCAAAATTAATTTCTGGATAACAAACTTTATCATCTTGAAACAATTCTTGTATTGGTCGATA
>CAVBGZ010000057.1:0-15389 GCA_963595075.1 Waltera intestinalis | reverse complement strand
TTATCGTCCCTGCTCTCGCTTTGATCACTGCGACAACAGTCGCCAGCGTCACTGGCACTGTGGCATGGTTCACAGCAAGCAGGACAGCGACCGCCTCTTTGAACACATTCTCGGCAACAGCAATGGATAGCGCATTGAAAGTGACTGCTACTGCAGGCGTCGGAACATCAACCATTGGTGGTACCGATACCGCACAAACAATTGCTGTCGACGGAAGCCTCACTCATGGTTCCTATGATGCAAATGTTAATCCTAATGATTCAGATAATGGCGGACATCTCTATGTGGCCGACACGGATTATAATGGAACAACCACCACAATCACCGGATACAGAGATTTGAACAATCTGAATGGAGAAAAGCACACTAGTACTGAAACCACTCATGATTGGTTAGCCGGAAAATCAAATAATGCAAATGTCTGGTATGGCATTTCATGGACCTTGAAGTTCACCCAGGACAACACAAACTCCACAAAGGAAGACAACATCCTTTTCTTCAATCCGAAGGAAACTACAATGACTGGTTCCGGAGATACCATCAAAGGCTTAAGAGTTGCATTGATGACTGATTCCAAGGTCCTTGTTGTCGGCGGAGATTCAATCCTGACTCATGTTGATTCCAATGTCACAAAGGATACTCAAGAATCGAATCTTCCAAAGTTCGTCAATACCGATTCCGGCAGAACCTATGTTGAGAAAGGCGCTGATGTGACGAAGGTAGTTGACTATTCTTTATCCATTGATAACAACGTCTATAACTTCGGAACAATCGATACGACCAATGGATTGACAATCACCTGTGTGGCATGGTTCGAAGGAACGGATGAGAATGTTCAGACGACTGGCAAGACTCTTACCAACGATGCCGCAACATCGCTCAGTTTCTATTCCGTCAAGAAGACAAAGACAGCATAAACGATAATCTTACGATTTTAAAATTTAACCTTTGAAACATCGGGTCCATAGGAAAGTCTAATCCTATGGATCCTTTTTATATATTCTCTTGATGAAATTATTTTTAATAAAATTTATTTATGAATTTGTTGACAATACTATTAAGACGGTAAATGGATATATAAATAGAATGATTATTGAGAAAAATGGTCTAAAAAGTTAGTTTTTTGCGTGGTATTAAAAGTCACTATATGATATAATTTAAAATGGAAATATAGGAAGTCTGAAGAATGCTAGAGAAAATTGGTAATAGAATCAAAGAATTAAGAGTCAGCAAATTGAAAATCACACAAGAAGAATTTGCTAAAATTCTCGGTGTAGATAGAACTTATCTATCTAGAGTGGAATCAGGTAGGCAAAATATAACTTTGAACACTTTAATGGATATATGCTCAAAACTTGACGTTTCTTTAAGTGAGTTCTTCAGTCCTTTCACTGAAAAAGAAAATGGGGTGTGCGATTAAAAATGAAAGAAATAAATGTGGCTACGGTTTTTAGCGGAATCGGTGCACCTGAACAAGCGTTGATTAAGATGGGCATAAAACCTAACATTGTTTTTGCTTGTGACAATGGTGAAATCGAGATTGAACAAAGCTATGATGAGATTTCGTCTAAGATAAAAGGTATGAATCAAGAGGATGCAAATAATTACGTAAAAAGTCTTTATAAAGCATCTAAGAAAAAGAATTATGTGAAGACTAGTTATTTTGCCAATTATAAAATTCAAGAATCAAATTGGTATGAAGATATTCGCTTTTTAGATGGTAATCCATATAAAAACAAAGTTGATTTGTTGGTAGGCGGAAGTCCTTGTCAAAGTTTTTCTATAATTGGAAAGAGAGCAGGCCTTGATGATGTTCGCGGAACTCTTTTTTATGATTATGCAAGACTTATTAAGCAAATTGAACCAAAAGCCTTCGTATACGAGAATGTTCCTGGAATGTTAGTTCATGATCACGGTAATACCTGGAAGGTTATTCAATCCGTTTTCGAATCCCTTGGCTATAAGGTTCATTATTCAATACTAAATGCTAAGGATTATGGAATTCCACAGGATAGGAAAAGATTATTTGTTGTTGGTATTAAAGACCCTAATGCTCAATTTTCATTTCCTGAAAAAATAGAGTTGAAGACTGAAATGAAAGACTATTTGGAAAAATATATCGAAGCAAAGCATTATCTAGGGAAAAAAGGATTCGAATTTGTGACAAATCCTAAATACAGGAATAGAGCAAGAGTGAATTCGAAGATTATTCAAACAGAGAAGGCAAATCAACAGTTTAACTGGAATGGTGATTTTGTATTCGAAGAACTTTCAACAGTCATGAAAAAGAAAAATAAGGATGAAATTCTAAATAGAGCATATGTTTCTACATGGAATGGTCAAGCAGGCGTTATTAGACAATTAAACTATAGAGAGTGTTTGAGATTAATGGGATTTTCTGATGATTTTAAAGTCGTCGTACCGAACGTTCCTGCCTATAGACAATCAGGTAATTCAATAGTAGTTAATGTCTTAGAAGCTCTTTTTGCTCAAATATTTAAGGCGGTGAATATCCATGATTAGGCTAGCAACTATTTTTAGCGGTATCGGTTCTGTTGAGTTTGCTCTGAAAAGACTGGGACTAGAGCATGAATTAGTTTTTGCTTGTGATAATGGTGAAAGAGAAGTTTCTTACGATATTGAAAAAGAAAGAAATCATGTTTTTTCTTTAGAAAGCAAAGAAGCAAAAAAGAAATATGTTGATGAACTTTATTCTCAATTAACGAGAAAAACGAATTACGTTGAACAAAGTTATTTAGCAAACTATCCGCAATTAACCAAAGATAAATTTTATCAAGATGTCATTCTTCTTGATGGTCGTGATTATGAAGGAGAAGTGGATTTATTTGTTGGTGGCAGCCCTTGCCAAAGTTTTTCCTCAGTTGGATTCCAAGGTGGCTTAGATGATGCTAGGGGAACCTTGTTCTATGAATATGCTCGATTGGTAAAAGAAATAAAGCCAAAAGTTTTTATATATGAAAATGTTAGAAATTTACTTAATCACGACCATGGGAATACCTGGGAAGTGATTAAGACAATTTTTGATTCATTGGGTTATTCTTACAAATTTGAAGTTTTGAATGCTTCGGATTATGGTATACCTCAAACAAGAAGAAGATTGTTTGTTGTAGGGTTTAGAAATGATCTCGGAATTAATGTCGAGAATGATTTTGTTTTTCCCCCTAAAATAAAAAAGTGTCTTTTTACAACGAAAGATTTTTCTATAAATCATTGTGCTTTTGGGAATATGATTTTTGATGAAAACGGGAATATCAAATTGCTTCCTGGAGAAGGAGTTCCCGATGATAAATATACGCTCAGTCCGAAGCTTTATGCCTATGTCATGAAAACTGGTACAAAGACATGGAGTCAAAAGGTTGAAATCAATAAAGATATAGCTAGAACTTTATTAAAAACGATGGGCAATAGACATCGCGCAGGCGTTGATAATTATGTTTCATTTGATGGTACACAAAATTTGGGATCTGTTAGAATGCTAACAGAAAGAGAAGCTCATCGCCTTATGGGGTACACGGATGACTACAAAATTGTGGTCTCAAGAGCCCAGGCTTATAAACAAGCAGGAAATTCAATTGTGGTTGATGTCATGATTGAAATTCTTAAAGAAATATTAAAAACACATGCATTGGAGGTATGAGTATGAGCGCAATAAAGAAAGAAATTATCTTGATTGATGTTACGAGAGGCGATTGTCTAGAGCCAAATAGAAAAAGTGGTAAGAGCAATACAGGCACATATTTTGTGTCCTCTTTAAAAGACTTTGATATATATAAAGATTTTATTGATGATGGAAATGAATATTTTTTAAATCTTGATAAAATTTATGAATATTCTATTTTATTTGAAAACTTGCCCTCAAATTGCTTGGAAGAATATAACGGAAAAGGCACTAAATTTGGCTCATATTTGAATTATTTGCTTTCGTTAAATAATAATCCTAAGGTTTCTATCTCTTTAAGAATAAATGATTCACGTGTGTTTATGCGTTTTACAAATAACGGTGATTCAGTTGTGAATGCATTTAGAAATCTCCTTTATGAAGATATTTCAAAAATTTGTATTGAGAAGAAGGATAATCAATTCGAAATCTATCCATATTTGAATTCCAACAAGTTAAATAAAGGTAAAGTAATCGTAAGTGATGGTTTCGAACTTGATGAGTGAGGTGCGAGTATGAAGAAAATAGAAGAAATGTTAATAGATGCAAGCTATGATGATTGCAAAACATGGATTTCAAAACATAGAGAAAATAAAAATACATGGGATGAGATTCTTTATGCATGTAAAAAAGATGATGCAGGATTAGCAAAATTCATCAAAGACAAGCAAGATGATGATCTTTGGGTGATCACTGCCGAAGAGTGGAAATTATTAGTTAGAGCAATGCAAAATGTCGATGAACAATCGAAGAGTGGATTTATTGGAGAGCCAAAGAAACCATGGATTAGTGTTCCTACTTCTGATGGCAGTTGTTGGGTCAACTACAAGAAAAAACTAGAGAAGGATAATTTTACATTTGCTAGCATTTCAAACATTGAAAAAGCTTCTCAAAAAGTTGTTTCTTATCTTAAAAGTGATACAGACCAAAACGATCCTGTTCGAGGAATGGTGGTGGGAAATGTTCAATCAGGTAAAACGGCCAATATGTCTGGAGTTATATCAATGGCCGCTGATTATGGCTATAACTTTTTCATTGTTTTGACTGGAACAATTGATAACTTAAGAATACAAACACGCAATAGATTAATCAAAGATCTTAGTTATGCAGAAAGTAACTTAAATATTGTTCCTTTGGATAATCTTTCTAATAAAACGAGTTTGCCAAACAGACTTCAAGATTTGCATTTGAATAAAGCGAAAGACAGGTATCTTTGTGTTTGTTTGAAGAATTCAACAAGACTGAAAAATCTGCTTTATTGGCTTAATAAAGACCAAAAGGCAAAAGCTAATCTCAAAGTATTGATTATAGATGATGAAGCTGATCAAGCTGGTGTAAATACCGGAGATGTTGAAACAGCTGAACAAACTACGATTTCTAGACTTATTAAAAATTTGGTTTTTGGAAGAGATGCTAAGGATGTAAAACGTGGAAACTATAGCTGCATGAATTATATAGGATATACAGCTACGCCTTATGCAAACTTTTTAAATGAATCGGGAAATGATACGCTTTATCCGAAAGATTTCATTTCATTATTGAGTCCATCAACAGAATATTTCGGTCCACAACAAATTTTTGGTATGCCTGGAATTAATAATCCATTAAATATTGTCAATGAGATTTCAAATAATGATGTGAATGAAATTAATGATGATAATGCAATTGCTAAAGGAGATATTCCTGAGTCTTTAAAAGAGGCCTTGTTGTGGTTTTCAATCACTGTTTCAATAGCTAGACTTTGGAAACTTAAGAAACCTATTTCAATGTTAATTCACACTTCTCAAAAGATCGAACGTCATAATGCCGTTGCAAAAATCATTGAAAGTTTCTTTAAAAATAATCCATATGAATCATTAAAAGAACAATTTCTAAATGTATATACAAAACAAATTGGATTGTTGACATTAGATGATTTTAAAGATTTAATGCCTGAATATAATAATTTGGAAAATGTAAAAGACTATCCTGAATTTGAAGAGATAGAGCCTTACTTAAAAGACTTATTGAATGACAATATAACTCATATCGGACTTGAACCAGATAGCACTTTCACTTATTCAACTGGCTTGCATTTATGTGTTGATAACTGCAGTAGAAAGAGTGCCGAAGATGATTCAATAGAGATGAGAATTGTATATCCTGATAATGATAATCCAATTATGGAAAAAACTCCTGCTTTTATTGTTGTTGGAGGTGCCACATTATCAAGAGGTTTAACTTTGCAAGGTTTAACGACCTCATATTTCTTAAGAAATACAAGCCAGGCAGATACTTTAATGCAAATGGCTCGTTGGTTTGGATATAGAAGTGGATATGAATTATTACAAAGATTATGGCTTTCAAATCAAACGAAAAGTAGATTTGATAGGTTAACGAAGCTTGATTATGATTTAAGACAAGAACTTTATTCAATGGAGTTGAAAGGGTTGTCACCAAAGGACTACGGTCCAAGACTCGACAGTTTCCCTGATTATAGACTCTTGGTATTAACAGCTCCTAAAAAGCAACAAAGCGGAATTCAATGTCAAACCACTTTCTATAACAAGACAGCACAAACAACGTGGTTTTATAAAGATAATCAAATAATTGAAGAGAATTATGATAAAACAATTAAATTCTTAAACGATTTGGGTGACATTGATGAGGAAAGAATAAAGCAATTGAAGAACCCATTTGTTCAGGATAATTCGATTATTTGGTTCGATGTGGGTTATGAAAAAGTTATTGATTATTTAAAGAGTTTATCCATTCCAAAACAAGCTGCTACTTTCGATGATTACGATTCTTTGAAAGAATGGTATAAGAAGGAATTTGATAAAAAATCAATGGGGAACTGGACTGTTATTGCAGGTGGGGTTAAGAAAAAGATACATAATGATGTCAAACTTGACTGTGGCCTTGTAATTAATTTGGAAAACCGTTCTAGATATAAGTTAAATAGCAAGACTGATGAATTCTACGATAAATATATAGACTTAAATACTATTCATCAACCTGGTGATAGATTGATGGATGTGGATTGCTCATCTATGTCTGAATATGATTGCTCAAAGTTAAAAGGTAATGATCAAAAATTCATAGAAAAAAGAACTGAATATGCTTCTAAATCTTCGCCTCTTCTAGTTGTATATATTATAGATAAAGATAGCGAAGTTGAGACTGGAGAAGTTAAGAAATCAGCTTATACTCGTTATTCTCTTTCCTCTTTGAATTTAAGCAAACACATCGTTGGATACTATCTCTATATACCATATGGTGTTGGTGAAAACGAAGGTTTTGTTACGATTAACTTGAAATACGATTTCGATGGAAAGGATGGAGAGACAAATGAAGCTTAAAATTAGTAAATTAAAAAAGGGACCAATGGTATTAACTGGAAGCAAGGTCCTTGAATTGATTCAAGATAATTACACTCCTCCTATCGATTTGTTGGTTAGAGAATCCATTCAAAATTCAGCTGATGCAATTCTTGATGATAGGGATTTTGGTCGTATTCTCTTCAAAACAGGTAAATTTTCTATCGATGACTTTGCAAATCGGTTTGAAGAAATAGGCGATGAAATAAAACATAAATACCAAAATTATGAATATGATTTTTTGTCTATTTCAGATTCGAATACATGCGGCTTGTTAGGAAAACCTGTAGAAAGCATCGATGGGGAACCAAATAATTTATACAACCTTGTTTATGATGTAATGAATAAGAAAACAGGTTCCTTTTCTGGTGGGTCACACGGAATTGGTAAATCTATTTATTATAGGTATGGAATTGGGATTTGCTTGTTTTATTCGAGGACTTTTGAAAATGGTCAATACATACACAAATTGGCTGGCGCTTTAATTCAAAATGAAAAATCTGATGATTGTTTATTAGGTAAGAATTCAAGTGGAATCGCCTATTTCGGAAATATAATCGATGAAAAATCTGTTCCTATCGACGATGAAGATGAAATAAAGGAATTTTTAGCTATTTTTGGTTTAGAACCATATGATGAAGATAAAACTGGAACCATAGTTATTATTCCTTTTATTGATAAAGAGAAAATGCTCAACAATATCGAGAACGGCGATGAAAGCGATTCGTGCTTTTGGACTTCAAACTTTGAGGCATCCTTAGAAATTTCTTTGCAAAGATGGTACTTTGCGCGACTTTTCAATGATGAATTTAAAGGAAAACAATTGAAGGTATCAGTGAATGGCAAAAAGATAGAACCAAAGGAATTCTTTCAAAAGCTTCAAGAACTCTATAATGGAAAAACTCCTGATATAAAGATTCTTAATGTTCAATCTAACAAAATAGGAAATGAAGCATTAGGTAAGTTTTATTATAAAGTCTTTGAAAGAGGAGACATAAGCATGGATCCTCCTATAAACTGGCCCTCTCCAAAATTATTGACTGATACTCCATACGATTCTGATGATAAAGGTTTATTGTTTTACATTAGAAAGCCGGGTATGGTTGTAAATTATCAAAATTCAAAATTTGGTGAATATACAGTTGATGATGACCAATATTTAATAGGTGTTTTTGTGCTTAACGATGATGCTGTTTTTAATGGCGAAAATCTTGGAGCCTATTTTAGAAAATCAGAAGAAGCAAATCACAAAGAGTGGAATGACATTAATAACGATGATTTCCCATTCTTAAAATCTAAGAAACCATTTAAGCAAATTTGCTCTGCAATTAAAAAGAAATTGATAGAAGAGTTTAAACAAACGAAAGCTGTTTCTCTTGAAGGTGGAAATACGATTTTACAAAAGAAATTGGGAGAAAAATTAATGCCTCCCTCAGGATACGGGAAAGAACCGGAAGGTATCGGAAATGGAAGCGGAGCTAGTGGTGGATCTAGTTCAGGCAAAAAGAAAGAACAAAAAGCAAAAGTTGTACTTTCCAACTATGGCGCCGATGGACTATTGACTTATGAAAGCAATTTGATTTTGAAAGCTAACGAAACAGTAGCTTTCAGCTTATTGGTAAAGGTTGTGGGAAAATCATATTCATTCGAAAAATGGGAGCAATCAGGTTTTGATATTCCATGTAAAATAGATAGATTCGATATTATAGATTTATGGGTCGATGGAAAGAAAGTTGATTCTCCTCAAAATTTACCTTTTGATGCTGACTTTGCTAAAAGAAAAGCAAAAAAGATTGAAGGTCAAGACATATATAAAGCTAGAGGATTGGTTACTGACAACAATCATCCTTACGGTCTTAAAATACAAAATTGTTTGAGCTGCAAAATGTCATTTAAATTAATTCTTAAAATTAAGCCTTTAGACAATAAACTTACAATCGGATTTGATGCGAATTTTAGGGAGGAAATAATATGAAATTGACAACTAAATTATACAAATCTCTCTCCCAAAAAGATTTTGAGGCTTTAGGAATTAAAACTAAAAGACAATATTATTATTTAACTGATAGAGAGAAGAAAACAATTACTGAGCAAACTTTTCAGGATGATAATAGTAAGAATGTTTATCAACTTGTCGATGAAGATTTTGAATGGAATCCGAAAGAACAGAGTCTTTATCTCAATATATCGGTGAAATCAAAAGATTTGAGTTTTCTTTTTGGTCCTGATGGTTTTTGCTCACCTGGTACAATTCTTGGTGTTGGTCTTGTATGGAAACCGGAAAAATCAAAGATTAAAAGATGCTTTAAATTAGGAGAAATTTCCGAAGACAATAGTGTAATAGATTTTAATGTAGAGAATATCGAATTACAAAATATCAGTAGCAATGTTGAATTTTATTTTCTTATCTACATTATCAAACCTTCAGATAATGCAATAAATCCATTTTTTGCAAATGAAGAAGGCATAGTTTTGTATTCGGGAAAGTTATGGACGATTATTGTTGAAGGTAATGGTTCTATCTTCCCGGTTTATGAAATTGATGATGAAGGAGGGCCAATTTGGTCTTATTATTGTGACTTTGTAGATATTGCTGATGATCCATTTGATCTTGAACACATAAGGATTAATATCAATAAACAGCATCCAGCATATAATCTAATTCATCCTAAGAGCCCAACATATTCACAGGAATATGTAAACGAGGTTCTATCTAGCGCTTTGACCATGATAATACTCGATGTAAGGTCTAAACAGGAAAATAATGTTATCGATTTGGATGAAGATGGTTCGCAAGGATCTATTTTAAATGTTATGAAATATTTTAATGAGACATTAAAATTTAAGATTAACAGTGACTACAATGAGCTTTTAAGAAGCGTTAAAGCTTTCTTTGACAAGGAGATGTAGCGTATGAAATTTTATGAATTAGAAAGAGAAGAAGCGCAAAAGATATTTGAATCTTTTGTTGATGGAAAAATTAAAATTGATGAAAGTTACTTTTCGAATTTAGATGAGTCTTATTTAGAAATGAGAAAAACGATTCTTTCTTGGCTTTCCGAACATCCCTTAACAAAGAATTATGATTTCGATTTATTTTTGGCTCTAAAACTATATTCATATTTTAATAACGGAAATTTGGAAGGTTTTAATGAATCCATTGCTTCTAATTATGGATTTTGGAGATATGTATGCATAAAGGTAGTTCCTGACATCATCATCGAAAGACATGGTTTGATAAAAGAATATTTCTATGCAAAAAATGTTCGTTTATACATAGCGACACTATGGTGGTATATAGAAATGTGCTATCAGGGAAGTGCCGATAAAACATACGAATGTTTGAAAGATAAATCAACAGATTACATTCTTCAAATAGTTGAAAGACCTGGTCGTGATGGAATGTTTCTTCAGGTTTCAAGGTTAATTGTACATTATCTTTCAATTTTGCCAGATGATGTTGTTTCTGCTGAATGTGGTGGACAAACTTTATTAAGAAGAGTAATGATTCAAAACACTGCTAGAGGCTCAAATTATAATATGATTTTGGATAATAAAGCTGATGAATATGTTCGAAGTATATTTTCATCATGCGGTGTGGAGGTAAAGGATTATGAGTCTAGATAATGAAATTTTGAAATTAAGCATTATGAAAAAAGGCAGCGTTGTACCAGTATGTCAAGGTGATGATGTTACTTATTTGTGTAGAGATTTTGATGGTTATGCTGTCGCAATTCCATATGATGATGACAAGGTGTTAAATGAGTCTTTCGTTGGAATCACTTTGTCAACAAATACATTAAACATCGAGGAAAAAAGCTTCAAAGTCTTGTATTTATATATGGTCGAGACTGGAGACTTAAAGAAATTCGCATATATAGCTTCTGAATTCATCGATTTAGAAAATAGAGATAATCTTCTTCATAACCCTTATTCTTGGATTGATGCCTGGAATGAAATGTTTGGTAATTCTAAGAAAAAATATATGATTTCAGACGTTGTTGCTGAGCTTGCTGCTTTCAAAGAAGTTTATAAGTTAAACAAAACAGCAAAATGGGTTGGCCCTAAAGATGGCACTCATGACATTGTTTATGAAGGCGGTGTTGTTGAGGTCAAATCAACAACGAACAAGAAAAATAATTATGTTTCAATCAATAGCCAATTTCAAATTAATCCTGATGAAAATGAGAGGCTCTTTTTTGTTCGACTTGAGCCTAAACCCTATGCTGAATCAATTGATTCTTTAGTTGAAAGCCTTGTCCAAATGGGTTATTCGAAGGGTGAGTTAGAGGATAACTTATCTCATATGGGTTATAGAGCTGGTAATAGAACTAGAAAACAAACTTATGATGTTCTATCTATTTATTCGTATAAGGTTGATGAAGACCATTTTCCAGTATTAGCATTAGATGATTTGAATAGTCTTTCAAGTGCTAAAAATATAATTGGTTTTAAATTCACATTAGATTTATCGGCTGTTCCTTATGAAGTGATTAAATAGGAGTGGTATGGCTAATGAATAATGATAAATTACAAGTGGAACTTGAGATTCTCAAGCAACAAAAAGAAGAACTTGAAAAGAAAATTAAAAATATAGAGGAACAAATCAACCCAACAAATGTAATGGATTCTAACGAAAAAGATGACTTGAAAGTACTATTTCAAAAATATTTAACTGAAAATAAATTCGTTAAAACAGATACTTCCGATAAGTATTTTGGCTATTTAAATTCATTGAAAAAACTTCTTAAAGAATTCGTGGGAATCGATCTTTTAAAACCGATTTATGAAATCACTGATATAGAAACATTAGATGAAATCAAACAACAGTTGGCAAGCAATCAGAAAATCATCGATAAAAACAAAAAACATCATCATGTCTATACTGCCTCATTTAACAACTATTACGATTTTATAAAAAATGGATATGATCCTTCAAAAAAGAAAACTATTGATAGTGAATTTGTATTAGATGAGTGAATCTTACCTAAAGTAAATTTTTAGTCTTCTTCGAATGAAAGATGTAGGAATCCAAAAATTAAGATGGAATGCTGAATCGTTTGATAGATTTTAAATTTCAGCAAGTAACGATTTGCAAAGCTTTTCAATATGAAAAATAGCAGGGGGTAACATGAAAATCAAGACTGTTAAAATAAGAAATTTCAAATTATTTAAAGAATTAAATGTAGATATCAATGATTTTACTGTTTTAGTCGGAGATAATGGTACTGGTAAGAGTACATTGCTCGAAGCTATTCATTTAGCTTTGACTGGTTTTTATCGAGGGAGAAATATCAATAGCAATATTTCTCAAGATTTATTCAACATTGATTGCATAAAAGAATATACAGCTGAATTGAAAATAGGAAATTATCCAAAATTGCCTGAAATTTCAATTGAGATTTATTTAGATGACTGTCCAATATTGATGGGAGACGATAATTCTACAAAATCATCAAATTGTGGCTTTACATTTAAAATTCTATTTGATGAAAATAACAATGATGCATATTCTGAACTAATTAAGGACCGTAATTTGGATTCACTACCATTTGAATTTTATAAATGTGAATGGAATACATTTGCTAGAAAGAGTTATACAAATACTAAAAATATCGAATTTAAGAGTGCTTTTTTAGATACTAAAATTGATAGGAATTCCGAATCTTTTTCAACAAAACTTATAAGAAATTTCATTCCTGAGCAATCTATTGTCAAGCTAAATCAAAAAATAAGAAAATCAACTGATGAATTAAAAACAAATGAAATATTTGATGATATTAATAATGCTTTCGAAAACAATTACGATTTAAAGCTAAAGAATGTAAGTATAGGTGTTTCTAATAATAATCAAAGTTCTTGGGAAAACTTAATTACTTTAAAAGAAAAAGAAATTCCTTATGAAAATATCGGCACTGGTAATCAGTGCATTCTAAATACAATACTTTCTTTAGAAAATGATGCTTTTAAAAGCAAAGGAATTATTTTGATTGAAGAACCTGAAAATCATTTATCGGGAATGACCTTAAATGTATTACTCAAGAATATAAATGAGCATTCAAAAGATCATCAAGTTATCATAAGCACCCATAGCAGTTTCGTTTTAAATAAATTAGGATTAAATAATTTGGCTCTTTTAGGAAACGGAAAGATTTCAAAACTTAAAGATTTATCCAAAGATACAATTAATTATTTTGAGAAAATATCAGGTTATGATACTTTAAGGTTTATTTTGTGCAAACAAAGTGTTTTGGTTGAAGGCGATTCTGATGAATTGGTATTTCAAAGAGCTTATTTCGATAAACATAATAAATTACCAGCAGATGATGGCATTGAGATTATCGCTGTTGGATTAGCTTATAAGAGGTTTCTCGAGTTAGCAAATAAATTGAACCTTAAAACAATTGTGATAACAGATAATGATGGTAATCTTGATAAGATCAATGCACTTACAAAGGAGTTTGGTAGTGAAAATATACATATTTTCTCAGGTGAACTAGTTTTCACTAATGAGGAACTCAATTTCGATGTAGTTAAGGTTCCCAATGTTAATACATTAGAACCAGAGATTGTCAGGGCAAATGATATTGAAGATTTAAATAATATTTTTGAAAGGAACTATGAATCAAAAGAATCTCTTTGCCATTACATGATTACAAATAAAACGGAATCTGCTTGGAAGATTTTTAATAGTGATAAGTCAATCAAATATCCTCGATATATTGAAAATGCAATTGAGGCCTTAGAAAAGCATGAATAAGGCAATTGTTGCATGTGCTGGTAGTGGGAAAACTACCTATATAGTTAAAAAGTCATTAGAACTGATTGATAAAAAAGTATTGATTACTACCTTTACTGATTCGAATGTAGAAGAGATTAAAAACAAAATTATTGAGGTTAACGGTTCAATTCCAGCTAATATTCATGTTTTGCCATGGTTTACGTTTCAACTTGACCATCTTATAAGACCGTTTCAATTAGATTTCATCAATGTGAAAATCAAAGATGTTATAATGAAAAATGGAAGTACAACGACATATACATCTAAAAACAAAAAAGAATACTATATAAAAGATGGGGCTATATATTCTGATAAAATTGCGGATTTAGCTTTTAGCACAATTGTAAATAAACCTCAAACACTTGAAAGATTAAAACTTCTTTTTGATTATATATTTATCGATGAATTCCAAGATTTTTCAGGATATGACTTGGACATTGTGAAAAAAATTTCGGATGATGATATTCCAATAGAAATCGTTTGTGATCCAAGGCAGCATACATTTTCTACTCATTATGATAGAAAAAATAAAAAATATAGCAGTGACCCACTTGATTTCATTAAAACAAAATGTAATTCAACATTTGAAGTGGATGAAACATCTCTGAACGGAAGTTTTAGATGCCCACATAATACAATCATGTACGCTTCCGAAATTTTTCCTGAATATCCTTTATCTCCGTCATTAAAAGAATACGAAAAAGGAGATGGGATTTGGTTTATACCGGAATCACAGGTTGATTTATTTTTGATTAACAATATAAATTGCCTTCAGCTTAGAGATAGTAAAAAAAGAAAGGTTAATGAAAATTTTAAAGTTTCAACATTTGGCAAATCAAAAGGGTTGACTGTTGATAATTCTTTGATTTACCCTACACAGCCAATGCTAAGTGCAATTCTTAAATCGAATTTTCAATTATTGTCACCTGGTGCAAAGTCTGATTTATATGTGGCATTGACTAGAGCTAAACATAAGACAGGTATTGTTGTGCAGGATAAACAATTAAAAAACTACGATTCCGTCATACAACATATCGACCTTTATTTGAAACAAAAATAATTTGATAAAATAATGATGAGGAGAAAAACATTATGAGACAAGAAAAAAGACAGAGGATTATTTGCAGATCCTAAGAACACCATGCAAAACTTTTGAAGAGATTGAAGAACGTACTAACGTTTATTCAATCGTTGCTTCTAAAATGCAATCAATGCAGCTGAAAGAAGCGATAAATTACCTACTCGAACTAGGAAAGTTCCAACTAAAGGAGATTACAAATCTAGAAGATGAAGATTCTCCATTAGCATTTAGAACATTTGAAAGATATAGAAATTTCGAAATAGAAAATCCTTCTAAATGTGTTATTGCTGCTATATGCATAGGCATGAGATTGCCAATTGATATTTCTCTCATCTTATTTCGATGTGCTGGTTTATTACTGACGTCATCAAAACTTGATTCAATGATCAGTTGTCTTTTGATCAATTATCATATGATGAGTTCAGGAACTATAAAAAAGGTTCTAAATAGAAAAAATTAAAGAAATTTATGCCAATGTTGGCATATAAA
>CAVBGZ010000056.1:0-15535 GCA_963595075.1 Waltera intestinalis | reverse complement strand
TATCACGATTAGTGAAGGCCAAGAAATCAATGGTGGATTTGAAAAAAGATTATAACAGGCGGATACTTTTTTCTGCCTTTTTTTATTCTCCTTTTTAAAAAGTGTCATTTTTTGCAGAAAATGATGGCTTTTTTTTTTTTTTTTTTTTTTTGATATACTTTCCGGGTAAATTTTCAAAGCGTGAAAGGAATTTACAAATCATAGGAAAGCGTTTACAAAAAAAGGAGATTTATATGATTGAGGAGATGTGTGTGTTAATTCCGGCATATTGTCCAAATGAAAAGATTCTTCAGTATGTTAAGGAATTAAATGATAAAGGACTAAAAAATGTTCTTGTCGTAAATGATGGCTCTAGTAGCACGTATGATCCAATCTTTCAAAGAGTGAAAAGTGAAACAAATTGCGAAGTTATTGGATATAAGGAAAATAAAGGAAAGGGTGCAGCCTTAAAGTTTGGATTTAAATATCTATTAGAGAATAAACCAAGTGTTGAAGGAGTAATTACGGCAGACTGTGATGGTCAACATACCGTTGAGGATGTTTTAAAAATTTCAAGTGCAATCGATGAACATTCAGATGGACTTGTTCTTGGGGTTCGAGATTTTTCTAAAGCAGAGAATGGGGAAGAGGTGCCTTTTCGATCAAAGTTTGGAAATTCATTCAGTAGTGGTATCTTTTATCTTTTATATCATCGACATTTATCTGATACACAAACCGGATTAAGAGGATTTTCATCAAAGTATCTATCTTTTTTAAATAAGGTGGAAGGTGATAGATATGAATATGAAACACAAGAATTGATTGAATGTGTTCAAAAAAACATTCCTTTTTATGAAATTCCAATTTCAACAATATATGAAGAAAATAACTCAGGAAGTCATTTTCATCCTATTAAAGATAGTATAAAGATTATTTGTACTATGTTTCATGGGCTTTTTCTATTTGCGGGATCATCGATGATTTCGAGTGTAGTTGATATATTATTGGCATGGCTATTTTTGGATCTTTTTAAAATGACGATTCATGAAGATTTGTATCGAATTACTTTGGCTACAATAGTAGCTCGCCTTGTATCAATGTGCATCAATTACATTTTAAATAAAAAGGTTGTTTTTAAAGATCATTCAAATCATTTTCAAACGATGATTCGTTACGTATTTTTATGCGTGATTGTCATGATTTTAAGTTCGCTATTTGTATATTTGACCAGTCATTATTTATTTTGGAATGAAAAGATAGCCAAGATTATTGGCGATTGTTTATTGTTTTTCTTTAGTTATCGCATGCAGAAAGGATGGATATTTAGCCATGAATAAAGTAAAAAAACAAAAATCCAAAGTAATGGTCAAAAATGATCGTAAATATAAACAAAGTATTATCTTTATTATTACCGGAATATTGGTAACCATTTATTTGTTGTGGCGTGTTCTGTTTACTTTGCCTTTACATTCTAGCTTACCAGAACTAATTTTTGGTATTATGCTTTGGATTGCCGAAGCGGTAACTGTTATGACTACTTTTGAACTCTATTATCGAAAAGTGAATGCGGATAAGGGCCATTTGGATATGCCAATCATACCAGATGGTGCTTATCCGGATGTGGATGTTTTTATTGCGACACACAATGAATCTTGTGACATTCTTTTTAAGACTGCTAGTGCTTGTACGTATATGGAATATCCAGACCTTAGTAAGGTTCACATTTATTTATGCGATGATACGCATCGTACTGAAGTAAGAGAGCTTGCGAACAGTTTAAAGATTGGATATATTGAAACACCCGATAATGATTATGCGAAATCAGGCAATTTGAATTATGCTTTATCGCAAACAAATTCACCATTGATTGCTACATTTGATGCCGACATGATTCCTTGTCATAGTTTTTTAATGGATACAGTCCCTTATTTTGCTTTGACAGACTATATTAAGGAAGATGATGTTTGGCGCTTAAGAAATGAGGATGAAAAAGAAGAAGACTTAAAGATTGGTCTTATTCAAACACCTCAAAGCTTTTATAATTTAGATTTATTTCAATTTAATTTATATGCAGAAAAAGTAATCCCAAATGAACAAGATTTCTTTTCATTAGAAGTGAATCAAATGCGTAATTCTTCCAATGCCTGTGCATATACTGGAAGTAATACTTTAATTCTTCGTGAGGCTATGGAAGAAATTGAAGGTTTTCCATATCATACAATTACGGAAGATTTTGAAACAAGTTGTCGCCTACAGATGGCAGGCTATATCACATATGCGACAGATAAAATAGAGGCACATGGTCTTTCTACAACCGATGTTTCTTCGATGATGAAACAGCGTATCCGTTGGGCAAGAGGTGTTATTCAAAGTATTCAAAATACACATGCCGTTTTTTCTAGAAAACTCTCTTTAAGTGGAAGAATCACGTATTTAAATGCCTTCTTATATTGGTGGTCTTTCTTTAATCGTATTATTTTCATTCTTGCTCCTATTATGTTCGCTTTGTTTGATTTTAGAGTTGTCGATTGTAATTTGTTCCAATTATTAATTTTCTGGTTGCCTAGCTATATATTCTATAGTTGGTCAATGAAACAATTATCGAGTAACGTAAGAAGTCAAAAGTGGAGTCAAATCATTGATACGACTCTTGCTCCTTCACTTATTATTCCAGTTCTTCTAGAAACGTTTCATATTCGAGAAACAAAATTTAAGGTGACGAGTAAGAAGAAGGAAAAGAAAAATAGTCGAGCTATTTTATATACGATTCCTCACTTGGCTTTAATCGTTTTATCTGTTTTAGCCATTATCCGTTTTGTCAGAGGAAAGTATGGCATGGCTTTAGTATATGGTGCCATCATAATTTATTGGCTCTGTTATAACTTGATTGCGCTTATTTATTCGGTTGCGTTTATGATGGGAAGAAATATGCCAAGACAATACGAAAGAATCCAGGCAGATGAAAAAGTACATGTTACTTGGGATAATGAAAATGTTTATGGGCAAACATTGAATTTGTCGGATAAAGGCGTTTTATTACAAACAAGTACAGCATTACCTGAAGATATTCATGACTTTAATTTAGAAATCAAAAACAATTGTTACGATGCCAATATAACGGGTCATTTAGTCAGGTTTTGGAAAAAGAAAAATGATCAAGATGAAGATGTGTATATGTATTCTTTTGAGATAAGTCCAATCAGTGAAAAAGATAAGAAAGAATATAATCAATTGATTTATGACCGTGATACAGGTATTGCCAAACAATTGGATAGTTGGAATACAACGTTTGATGATTTAGTTCGAATTTTCTCAATTCGAGGAAAACAAGTATTACATTGGTTTAAAAAAGAAAGTGTTTAATTGTATGACTTTACTTATTCAAATCGGATTTATTGTTTCTATTTTTGGGTATCTATTGTGGGCTAAAAAAACATTAGATGTTCCCTTTCAATTTGTGCCAGTTTTTGTCTTATCTCTCATTACTGTTGTGATTTATTTTGGGGGTATCTTTACTATTTTGTATCCTATGGCATGCCTTGTGTACGCCATAGGTATACTCTTCTTTCTTTGGTTTGGTATTATAAAACATAAAGAGAATACGTATGAAATTCATCTATTTGATATTTGCTTTTTTGTTGGAGCCATTCCATTCTTGTTTCTTCTTTTGAATGAACATTTGATGCATTATGATAATTTTACACATTGGGCTTTGATTGTGAAAACCTTATATATAAATAATGCATTTCCAACAACAAATACGATGATCGAATTCACAAACTATCCGATTGGAACTTCTTCATTGTTGTATTATTTTAGTTGTTTCTTGGGATATAGTGATGGCATTCTTTTGTTTGGACAAGGGCTCCTTATATTTTCAATTTTTTATGCGATTTTTGGCGCGATTGAAAAACCAAAATGTTTTTTATTGGTTGCGATTTTAGGCATGGGCTTATCCATTTTATCATTTTTCAATCTAACGATCCGTATAAACAATTTGTTGGTGGACTTTATCTTGCCAATATTAACATTAGCTTGTTTTGCGATTATTGATCGTTTTAAAAATGATTTAAGAAAACAACTGATCTTATTGCTTCCGTTACAAGCATTTTTATTGATTGTTAAGACAACAGGAATTATTTATTTTGGGATTATCATCGTTGCGTGGTTGATTGAAGCTTTAAAAAATCATGTTTTAAAAAATAAAAAGGATGTATTTGCAGCATTTTCAACAATGGTTTTGAACTTATCTACCTATTTTTTATGGAACTATCATGTTTCAACAGTTTTTAGGGGTGTTCAAAATAAGTTTAGTACTTCTTCATTAGCTTCAAAATCGAGTGAAGAAGTGACTTCTATTGTGAATCATTTTATACATTCATCCTTTGATTTTTCATCTAGACCGTTCTTGGGCTTCTTGTTTGGAAATCTATTAATCATAATCTTGTATTTTTTAATTAGAATCATTCTTAAAGATAAATGGAAAGATCTTTTGAAATCTTTGTTCTTGTTAGATTTTATGGTCATTCTATATTATGTGGGAATTCTAGGTTTATATTTATTTTCTATGCCTGTGGATGAAGCACTTACTTTGGCTGGCTATGAACGTTATGTCAGTAGCATTATTGTCTTGTTTGTGGGCGGACTTGTTTTACGATTTACTTTATTGGTGCAAGAACATTTAAAGTTTGATGAGAATAATCATGTCTTGTATAAGAGTCCTGAATATAAAAAGAATTACCAAAAAGGAATTATGGTTTGCATTTTTTTGATTGTTTTGATTTTATCAAGTGAATACAATGGAATGGTTTTTAATCATTCAAGTTATGAAACGGATCTATCTTATACTATGAAAAATGTAGTGGGAGATCATTTCAAAGAGAATGATGATAAGTTTCTTTTATTTGGCTCGGATCATGATGGCAAAATGACAAGTTATTATTTTCAGTATTTGGCAAAATATTATTTATATGCTCCAAACATTGATGCGGTATGTGTATTCTATGAACCTAATTTAGAGAATCTTCTTAGCAATTATGATTATCTAGTTGTGGTTGAAGAGAATAAACAAGAAGAAGCCTTACTAAAAAAACATTTTCATGTTGATGGAACGAATGGATTTTATCGAGTGATTAAAAAAGGAAATAAGATTCGTTTGGTAAAAGGAGCCTGATAAAAGTAAAAACGACCTTGGATGGAGGTCGTTTTTACATATTATTTATTTTTTAGGAGAGAGATATGAATATTATATGTATATTCATTGCCTTATCTTTAAGGCACTTATAGAATAACATTGTGTTTTCAAAATATTTTATGAGAACTATGTTAAAGAATGTGATATTGATTTCGATTGTGTGAAATTGTTTTTGAATTTACACAGAAATGTAAAACGCATATAATTAGGTGGAGAGCGAGGTTATTATAATGGGAATCATTCAATTAAAACCGGCCTTTAAAGATTATATTTGGGGCGGAACAAAATTAAAAGAAAACTATGGAAAAGTTACGGATATGGATCCGGTTGCGGAAAGTTGGGAATTATCTGTGCATCCAGATGGGCCTAGTGTTGTTGTGAGTGGAGAATATGCAGGACTTACTTTTCCTGAATATTTAGAGAAAAAGGGAAAATCGGTATTAGGAACAAAAGGAAATACATTCGAATTTTTCCCAATCTTAATTAAATTTATTGATGCGAAACAACCATTATCGATTCAAGTACATCCAGATAATGAATATGCTTTACGTGTGGAACATGAATATGGAAAAACAGAAATGTGGTATATCCTTGATTGTGAGCCAGATTCATTCTTATATTTTGGTGTGAATAAAGAAATTTCTAAGGAAGAATTTGAAAAACGTATTCAAGACAATACTTTATTAGAAGTATTAAAAGCTGTACCTGTACACAAAGGAGATGTATTCTTCATTAAATCAGGAACGATTCATGCGATTGGTGCGGGTATTCAAATTTGTGAAATCCAACAAAACTCAAACACAACCTATCGTGTTTATGATTTTGGACGTGTTGGAAAAGATGGAAAACCACGTGAACTTCATATTCAAAAGGCTATTGATGTTTCAAATTTAAAACCGATTGAATCGGATTTCAAACCTTGTGGACCAGAAACAAAAGAGGAAGATGCGACAAGTGTTCGTTTGGCAAGTTGTGAATACTTTACGACATATGAAACAACATTAAATGGATCTTGTACACTTCATGTTGATGATGAAAGCTTTGGATCAATCTTATTGATAGAAGGAAAGGCGACAATTGAGAATAATGGTGTTACTTTAGAAGTTTCTAAGGGTGATTCTGTATTTGTGGATGCGAATAGCGGTGATGTGAAAATCACTGGAAATTGTCAATGGATTTACAGCAGGGTATAAACCTGCTGTTTTTTAAGATGATGTTTCAAACAGAATTAATTGATTGGTATTTAAAAAATCATAGGCCATTAGAATTTCGTTTAAGCAAAGACCCTTACCGCATTTGGATTAGTGAAATCATGGCCCAACAAACACGAATTGAAGCCATGCTTCCATACTATAAAAGATGGATGGACACTTTGCCTAATATTGAAAGTGTGGCTAAGTGTGACGATGAAAAACTGTATAAATTGTGGCAAGGATTAGGCTATTATTCAAGATGTAAAAATATTAAGAAATGCGCTGAAGTTTGTGTGGATGATTATCATGGAAAGCTTCCACATACGAAAGAGGAATTATGTACACTACCAGGAATTGGCCCTTATACAGCGGGAGCAATTGCCTCTATTGCGTATGGACAAAAAGTGAGTGCAGTAGATGGAAATGTGATTCGTGTTTTTTCAAGATTATATGACATTCATGAAGATGTCACAAAGATGGCTACGAAAAAGAAGATTGAAAAATTAGTCGAAGAAAGTTTACCTGAAAAAGACGTTTCTTATTATAATCAAGCCTTGATGGAACTAGGTGCCATGATTTGTATACCCAAATCACCAAGATGTACGGTTTGTCCGATTTCATCCTATTGTAAAGCAGATCATCCAGAGATGTTGCCTGTAAAGAGTAAGAAAAAATCAAGAAAGATCGAAACAAAACATATTTTTATTTGGACGTATCAAGATAAAGTAAGAATCAAGAAAAGAGAAGAGGGACTTTTATCAAATTTATATGGGTTTGATGAAGAAGAACCTGAAAATGTAGTTTCTAAAGTTGAGCTTGAACCTTATACACATATATTTTCACATGTAGAATGGAATATGATGGCTACATTATGTTTTGTTGATAAAGAAGATGAAGGTTTTAGAACGATTGATGAAATTGATTCATATATAGCGATACCATCGGCATTTATGCCGTTTTATAAACAAGTAAAGGAGATATTAAAATGGAAAAAGTAGAAATTGAAAGTTTTACACTTGATCATACAAAGGTAAAAGCACCTTATGTACGATTGATTTCAAAAGAAGTAGGACCTAAAGGAGATGTTGTGACAAATTTTGACATTCGCTTATGTCAACCCAACCAACAAGAAATTCCAACGGGAACGATGCATACATTAGAACATTTATTTGCGATGTATTTAAGACCAAGAATTGAAGGATACCTAGATTGTTCTCCATTTGGATGCCGTACGGGTTTTCATTTGTTGGCATGGAATGAACATACAAGTCAAGAGGTTGCGATTGCTTTAAAGGAATCTTTAGAATTAATTTTAGATACAAAGTGGGAAGATATTCCGGGCACAAAAGAAAAAGAGTGTGGAAATTATAAGGATCATTCTTTATTTGGCGCAAAAGAATGGGCAAAAGGTATTTTAGAAAAAGGAATTAGTAGTGATCCTTTTGAAAGAAAAATCGTATGAGCATTCTAGTAACGGGGTGTTGCACGGTTGATCAAATCGTTTATGTGGATGCATTGCCAAAAAGTCAGGATTCTTTACGCATTGATAAAAGCTTATTTCGACTTGGTGGTTGTGCTTATAATGTAGCTTTTGCAATTGAGGATTGTACTTTTGTATCAACGTGTGGAAAAGGCTTATTTGCGGATTATGTTCGTAATGAAATTATGAAGGAAAGCTTTGAAGTTTGTTTACCCTATAAAAATAAAGAAAACGGGTATTGTCTATGTTTGGTTGAGCCAGATGGACAAAGAAGTTTTGTGGCCTATCATGGTGTGGAATATACATATGATATAGATGCATTGTATGATTTGGATGTATATGACTATACCTATGTTTGTGGTATGGATGTAGAAGAAGATGATTCGATTTTAGATTATTTGGAAAATATAAATACACAAGTATTTTTTGCGTGTGGCCCTCGATTAAAATATATTGATAAAAGTAGAATCGAGCGTATTTTAAAACTTCATCCTATTTTGCATATGAACACAAAAGAATGTAAAGAATGGACCGGTCTTGATGTTTTAGAGGGTATGAAACTTTTGTATTCCAAAACTAGAAATGTAGTCATTGTAACAGATGGAGAACATGGAAGCTATGGTTATGATGGTTCGCTTCATTTTGTGAAAAGTCATCCTGTACGTTGTATGGATACAACGGGTGCCGGAGATCATCATGCGGGAATTTGTTTAAAGTGTATTGATTCAGGTATGAATGTGGATTTAATGTTAAAAAAGGCAAATGATTCTTGTTTAGAGATGCTTAAAAGTCGCTAAAACATGGCTTTGTGTTGGATTCTATGATAGAATATAGTATTGTATAGGAAACTCGAAAAAGGAGAACGAATTTATGGCAGGATTTTTAGCGAAAATGTTTTCAGAAGAACAACGAGAACTTTCTGAATTAGAAAAAATCGCAAAGAAAGTATTAGATTTAGAACCACAAATGCAAAGTTTGTCTGATGACGAATTGCGTGCTAAAACAGATGAATATAGAAATAGATTGGCTCAGGGAGAAACAGTGGATGATTTATTGCCTGAAGCTTTCGCAACGGCAAGAGAAGCGGCTTACCGTGTTATTAATGAAAAACCATACAAAGTACAGATCATGGGATCTATCGCTATGCATAAGGGCGATATTTCTGAAATGAAGACGGGTGAAGGTAAAACTTTAACAGCTACAATGTGTGTTTATTTGAACGCATTACCTGGAAAAGGTGTTCACGTTATTACAGTTAACGAATATTTGGCAGGTCGTGATGCGGCTTGGATGGGTGAAATTTATCGTTTCTTAGGTTTAAGTGTTGGTGTAAATACGCGTGATTTAAAACCAAAAGAAAAAAGAGCTGCATATGCGTGTGATATCACATATACGACAAACTCAGAATTAGGCTTCGATTACTTACGTGACAACATGGTCACTGAGGTAGATGATCGTGTTATGCGTGGCTTACATATGGCTGTAGTCGATGAGGTTGACTCTGTATTAATTGATGAGAGTCGTACACCATTGATTATTTCTGGTGGTAAGAAACAAACGGCCAATTTGTACATTCAGTCGGATCGTTTTGTGAAGACATTGGTTGAACCAGAATATGAAACGGATAAATTTACGCATGAGAAGAAATTAATTTCAGGTGATTATGATATTGATGAAAAAACACGCCAAATCATGTTGAGTGAAGAGGGTGTTCATAAGGCTGAAAAATTCTTTAAAATCAAAAACTTATATGACATCGAACATACACAACTTGTACATCATATTAATCAGGCTTTAAAGGCAAACTATATTATGATGCGTGAAGTAGAATATGTAGTAAATGATGAACAAGAAATCGTGATCGTCGATCAATTTACTGGTCGTATGATGCCTGGTCGTGCGTATTCAGATGGTTTACACCAAGCGATTGAGGCAAAAGAAGGTGTTCCAATTAAGGAAGAAACTTCTACATTAGCTACGATTACGTATCAGAACTTTTTCCGTTTATATGAAAAGCTTGCCGGTATGACAGGTACAGCGAAAACAGAAGAGGAAGAATTCTTGTCAACTTATAATATGAAGGTTGTCGTAATTCCTACAAACCGTCCAATTGCTCGTAAGGATTTACCGGATGAAATTTATGCACATAAAAAAGATAAATATGCAGCTTTAGTTCGTGAAGTAAAACGTTTAAATGAAACAGGACAACCTGTTTTAGTAGGTACGATTGCGGTTGAAACGAGTGAGTTGATTTCACAATTGTTGAATAAAGAACATATCAAGCATGAAGTGTTGAATGCGAAAAACCATGCGCGTGAAGCGGAAATTATCGCTAAAGCAGGTCGTCCAGGATCTGTTACAATTGCGACAAACATGGCTGGTCGTGGTACCGATATTAAGTTAACAGAGGAATCACGTAAATTAGGTGGTCTAGCTGTGCTTGGTAGTGAAAGACATGAATCACGTCGTATTGATAATCAGTTGCGTGGTCGTTCAGGTCGTCAAGGGGATCCAGGATTCTCACGTTTCTATGTTTCTTTAGAAGATTCATTGATGGTTCGTTTTGGTGGAGATAAACTTCAAAAGCTATTTGAAAAAATGGGTGATGAACAAATCGAATCTAAGGCGGTTACGAAATCTATCACAATGGCTCAAAAGCGTGTAGAAGGTTACAACTTTGATATGCGTAAACAATTGTTGGATTATGATGATGTATTGCGTCGTCAACGTGAGATCATTTATGCGCAAAGAAATCGTATTTTGGAAGCAGAAGAAGTACATGATATGGTTCGTGTTGTATTTGAGAAGACGATTGAACAAACTTTACAGGCCAATTTAACAGATCAAAAGAAACAAACTGTCAATGTGACAGATATGGTCAAATCTCTTGAAATGATGGGTATGGCTGAAGATAAAGCCATTCATGTCAGTGAATTAGAAGGAAAGTCTTATGACGAAATGAAAGACTACTGCATTGAGAAGATTTGGAATGAATATGAAAACGAAATTAAAGATGTTCGTAAACAATTCTTACCTTTTGAAAAGACAGTTGTGTTAAGAAATATCGATCGTAACTGGATCAATCATATTGATATGATGGATAAATTGCGTAGTGGTATTTACTTACGTTCTTATGCACAAAACAACCCTCTACAACAATATGTTCAAGAAGGATTTGATATGTTTGAAGAAATGAACCAACGTATCGATCGTGAAATTACATTCTTCTTATTAAAAGTTCGTATTCGCAAGGAGCATCAGGCGTAATATGGAAGTTTATGAGTTAAAACAAGGAGTTAGTACTCACCTAGAGAAGTTACATTCTTTAGGTGAGTCTCTTTGACTTACCTTTAAAAAATAAACAGATTGAGGATTATGATAAACAAACATTAGAACCTGATTTTTGGCAAGATCAAAAGAAGGCTCAACAAGTGATTCGCGCAAAAAATTCTTTGAAGGATATTGTGGACCGTTATGAAAGTTTAAGCCTTCAATTAAATTCTTTGAATGAAACGGCGGATGAATTAAAGAATGAATTTGATGAAGAACTTATGATGATTGCCCAAGAAGAATATGAGGATATGGATTCTAAGTTTGAAGAATTTGAAATTCAAGTTCTTTTAAGTCATGAATATGATCAAAATAATGCGATTTTAGAAATTCATCCAGGTGCTGGGGGAACAGAATCGTGTGATTGGGCGAGCATGCTTTATCGTATGTATACTCGTTATGCCGAAAAACATGGATTTAAGGTAACGGTTTTAGATTATTTACCTGGAGATGAAGCAGGTATCAAGAGTGTTACATTCCTTGTTGAAGGGGATAAGGCGTATGGATATCTAAAATCAGAAAAGGGTGTTCATCGTTTGGTTCGTATTTCGCCATTTGATTCAGGAGCACGAAGACATACTTCGTTTGCGTCTTTGGATGTGATGCCTCAATTTAATGATGAAATCGAGATTGAAGTAAAACCTGAAGATTTAATTGTTGAAACAAAACGTGCATCAGGTGCAGGTGGTCAGCATATCAATAAGACGGATAGTGCCGTTCGTATGGTACATAAGCCAACGGGTATTGTGGCAACTTGTCAAAATGGACGTAGTCAACATGAGAATCGTGAAGAGTGTTTACGTGTATTAAAATCTCGCTTGTATCAATTAGAAATTGAAGAACAAGAAAAGAAGATTGCGCAAATCAAAGGTGTTCAACAAGCCAATGAGTGGGGTAGCCAAATTCGTAGTTATGTCATGCATCCATATAGTTTAGTAAAGGATGTTCGAACAAATTGCGAAACAAGCCAAGTCCAATCTGTGCTTGATGGTGACTTAGATGACTTCATTTTTGCGTATTTAAAATCCCAAATTCAATAAAATCCGGATATTGAGTCCGGATTTTTTTAAATGCATGAAATGGGAAGAGCGTAGGCATCATTTGTTAGTGGGTAAATTGTATCTGTTGTACATAGGATACATTTACCTTTGATTTTATATTTAGAGTGTAGCATTTGTTTAAAACTAGAAATGCTTTTTTTATCGTATGAAATACCTGATTTACATTCAATGAGTGTTAATTCACCATCATATAAAATGATTAGGTCGATTTCATTTTGATTTGAATCTCGATAATAGTAGAAATTCGCAATTTTTCCATTATTTAAATATGATTTTCGAATTTCATTCACAATATACGTTTCTACAAACGCACCGGCGAAGAAACTATTTTGAAGGGTTTTAGGGTTTGATAGTCTTGTTAAAAAGCAGGCAAGTCCTGTGTCGCAAAAATAGATTTTAGGACGTTTTACGACTCTTTTCACAATAGAAAATTCATTATATGGTTGAAGTAAATAAATAATATCTCCAGCGATAAGGATACTTATCCAGGATTGTATCGTATTTTTGTCGACTCCAACTTGTTTTGCCAAATTATCATAGATGAGTTCTTGGCCTGTTAATGAAGCAAGAATTTCAAGGAAGTTTTGAAATTTTAGCTTATTGTTTATTTGTATCATTTGGGATACATCTCTGTTTAAATAGGTATCTACATAATCTGAGTAAAATTGTTGAGTATTCAAATTTGTATTGGCATAAAGTTCAGGATAAAAACCACGTACAATTGTGTTATATAAATCATCGATTGTGATTTTGAATTGATTTAATCTGTCTTGATTTTTGACAAGATTGATTTGAAAGGGCTCTTCACTTTTATTTTGGATTTCAGACATACTAAGAGGGTTCATATGAATGATTGAAACACGTCCAGCCAAGGATTGTGTTACATTTTCCATAAGTGCATAAGCTTGCGAACCAGTTAAAACATACATTCCATAGTTGTTGGTGTCCTTCTTTTTCTTTTCATTTACGATTTGTTCAATAATCTCAAAAAGTTCTGGAGCATATTGGACTTCATCAATGATCAAAGGATAGGGGTGGAGTTGAAGAAAAAGTTCAGGATCTTGTTTGGCGGTTTTTCTTTCTCTAGGATTATCTAGAGAAACATAGTTGAATTTTTTTTCTTTTTCCAATTGAAAACATAAAGTGGATTTTCCTACCTGTCTAGCACCCGTTATTAGGGTTACTGGCTTATTTTCGATGGAATATATAATTCTTTCGTATATATTTCTTGATATCATCTTAAGCCTCCTTTTTTTACATTATAAATTAGTATTTTTGTGAGTGCAACTCACAATTTGCATAAAAATGAAATGTGAATGGGAGTGTGATATGATAAATGTGTTTTGGAGGATAGGACTATGTATGGAATGATCGCAACATGGAGAATGGCTTTAGAAGGTGTTCAGAAAGTAGAACCTAAGTTGAAGAATAAAGAGAGTGCGTATGATTGTATTGAAGAAGCAATTCGTTGTGTTGAAGATTTTGAATATTATAAAAGTGTTGGGTATGGAGGACTTCCAAATGAAGATATGGAAGTGGAATTGGATGCAGCCTTTATGGATGGGGATTCTCTTGAATTTGGTTGTGTTGGAGCTATAAAGGATTTTGCGAATCCGATATCCATCGCAAGAAGCTTGACTTATGGAGATGCGAATAATTTTTTGGTGGGTCAGGGTGCTGAAAAATATGCAGAGAAGATGGGCTTTGAACGTAAAGAAATGTTGACGGAACGTGCTAAAATTCATTATCGAAATCGATTGAAGGAAATGCAGAAGAAATTAAAACCATATTCTGGGCATGATACGGTAGGAATGGTTTGTTTAGATATGGATCAACATATGTGCGTTGGAACAAGTACTTCTGGACTGTTTATGAAGAAGGCAGGAAGATTAGGGGATTCAGCAGTTTGTGGATCTGGCTTTTATGTGGATTCAAAGATTGGTGGAGCATGTGCTACGGGACTAGGAGAAGATGTCATGAAGGGGTGTTTATCTTTTCAGGTTGTTCAAAATATGAAATCTATGTCTGTACAAGAGGCTTGTGAAAAGGTTGTATCTGAGTTTAGTCAAGAATTAAAAGAAAGAAGAGGAAAAGTAGGAGATATTTCGATTGTTGCCTTGGATTCAAAAGGAAATTGGGGTTGTGCAACAAATATTGAAGGCTTTAGTTTTGTGGTTGCGACTGAGAAGATAGAGCCTACTGTGTATTTGGTAAAAGATGGAAAGTTTGAAAAGGCAAGTCAAGAATGGTTAGATGAGTATATGGCAAGTCGTATGGCGCCTTTAAAGGAGATTTAGGATGATTGAAATATGTTGCGGAAGTTATCAAGATGGTATTGCAGCTTGGCAAGGTGGAGCAAAGCGAATTGAATTAAATAGCGCATTAAGTGTGGGGGGTCTTACTCCAAGTCTAGCGAGTTTAGTTCGTTTAAAAAAGGAAACAGAATTAAAAATCATTTGTATGGTACGACCTCGTGCAGCTGGTTTTTGTTACGAAAAAGAGGATGTAGAAATCATGTTGGAGGATGCCAAAATTTTATTAGAACATGGTGCAGATGGAATCGCGTTTGGCTTTTTGAATGAGGATTTTACAGTTGATATTGAAAACACGAAGAAGATGGTAGATCTTATTCATGCTTATCATGGTGAGGCTGTTTTTCATCGTGCTTTTGATGTGACAAAAGATCCATATATATCTATGGAACAATTGATTGATTTAAAAGTAGATCGAGTTTTAACGAGTGGACAAAAACAAAAGGCGCTTGAAGGGAAAGAATTAATTAAAGATTTACAATATAAGTATGGTACTAAGGTTGAGATTTTAGCTGGAAGTGGAGTGAATGCATCCAACGCAAAAGAATTGATGAATTATACGGGTATTAGCCAGGTGCATTCTTCTTGTAAGAATTATAAAAGAGATAAGACGACAAAGTCTGACTTTGTAACTTATAGCTATTTAAGTGGTAATCATGAAATGGACTATGATGTTGTAGATGTAGAACTCGTTCAAATGTTGATAAAATAAAAGGCTATTTTTTGATAGTCTTTTTAATCATTGATAAGTTGATGAGGGTTTGTCAAGAAAACTGTGTAAGTAATTTTTAGAATTTCTTGACAGCCTTGATTTAAGAGTGGTTGATTCTTTAAGGCTAGGGCCCGAAATATATGCCAACAGAGAAAAGTCAAGAACGAGTTTCGAGCAGCGTTTATTCTTGACTTTTCGATTGTTGGCGTGTCAAAATCTAAGGCCTTAATGAATCAAATCTATTCATTTATGCACCAAAAGCCAGGTAGCCCTG
>CAVBGZ010000055.1:0-15617 GCA_963595075.1 Waltera intestinalis | reverse complement strand
ATCGCTGATATACTGTCTTTAATACTTGCCGCATTACTATGCTTAAAATCATACAAAAAGATTAAAAGTAGAGAAACAGCAAATTAAATTCAAACTAAGAGTTACATAAATTTCACAAGACCACTTACTTGAGGCACAGGAAATGTGTCCTGAGTAGGTGGTCTTTTTGGTATTGGTCCCCTACGTTCGATTGCTCCCGATTTGAATATTTCTTTTCCATCATACGTCTTTGAATTTCTCAAAAGATAGATAGGTTTACCATCCCATAGAAACTTACCACTCCTCTACTAAGCCTTACAGCCTCAGATTCTCCAAAAATTTTGTCAAAGGTATAGATCTTCTTTCTGATTATACTTACAAAAGTCCTTAATTAACATTATTAAGGCTTTCTATTTCGTGATTTCGCAAATTGTTTTAATAACTTGTTTCATATCAAAAGGTTTAGATATATGACCATTCATACCGGCTTGATACGCTTTTAATTTATCTTCCGCAAACGCATTGGCGCTCATCGCAACAATCTTTACTGTTTTGGCATCCTCTCTTTCAAGAGCACGAATTGCTTCACATGCCTCATACCCATTCATTTCAGGCATCATTATATCCATTAAAATAATATCGATAGATCCTACATCAGATTTAGAAAATTGTTCGACCGCTTCTTTTCCATTCCATGCTTCTACTACAGTAGCTCCATCTTCTTCAAGTAAGAAATGAGCCACTTCCATATTTAATTCATTATCCTCAACAAGAAGAATCCTTTTTCCTTGAATACAATAACGTTCCTCGTTTTCTGTTTCTGATTTTGTTTGATCATCTGATTTATCTATTTCAAACGGAATTCTTACATCAAAAACAGATCCTTTTCCTTTTTCACTTTCAACATGAATAGTACCACCTAGTTTATCCACTATACTTTTTGCGATGGACATACCAAGTCCTGCCCCTTCATATTTCGAGCGAGCTGATACATTTTCTTGGGTAAAAGGTTCAAAGATGTGTTCTATAAATTCTTTAGACATCCCAATACCTGTATCTGAACAAATAAATTGAATGATCGATGTATTATCATCACGACTCAATTCTTTACACATTACGTAAACTTTTCCATACTCCTTATTGTATTTAACGGCATTCTCTACAATATTCATCATTAATCGTTTTAAATGAATCGCACTTCCAATAAGATTTATATTTTCAGTTAAACTAAAATCTTCTATAACTTCAATATTTCTTTGATGTGCAACCAAGCAAGATTCCTTACAAACATTTAGAAGATTGAACTTTTCATGTTCAAGAACAATGTCTCCGGATTCTAACTTATTCATATCCAACACTTCATTAATCAATTCTAAAAGTATTTTGGATGCATCTCGAATCTTTGTCCTGCATTCCTCTTGTCTAAGTAAATCATTTGGATAACGATCTCCAATATCAAGCATTCCTATAATGCCATTGATGGGCGTTCTTAAATCATGAGACATGCGCATTAAAAAATTTGTTTTCGCTTGATTAGCTCGATCTGCCTCTTCTTTTGCCTCAATCAATTCTTCTCTTGTTTTTTCTTGAACAGAAATTACATCTTCAATATTTCTAAAACCACAAACAAGTCTTAAAGAATCATTTGGATTCGATATTCTCAAAAACAATACACTTAAGTGTTCAATCTTTCCTTCATAGCTAGTTCGATAATTAATTTCTAATTTATTTCTTCCATCTGAAAAAGCCTTGATTAATCCTTCAGGCATAACAACTTTCAAAAAGTTTTCTCGATCTTCTTCATAGACCCATTCATCCACATACTTTTGTACAAAACAAGAACAACTAAATTCCTTTGGGATATCATCGAAATCACCAGGATTTACCGGAACCATTTTAATAATCAATCCATAATCTTTTTCAGGTTCAAGTTTAGATACGACAAAATAATCATCTGACAAAGCCATGATCATCTTTCTAGATTCTTCCACTTGACCCGCTAAAGTACGCGGGAACTCTTCATCTGCCATTTGCTCTTTATCTGGAATGGAATGATGGATATGAAGAACTTTCCATTTCTCATCAATCCAACCATAAAGAATGGTAAATCTTGTATCCATGTCAATGCATGTATTCCCATTCTCAAGTTTTCCTTGAATGATAACCGTTCCAAAAACCATCACATGATCTTCATCAAGCGGCTGTTCTTCTATTGTAAAATCTTTCCATTCAAAATGAACATCTTCTCTTTGTTGAACTTCAAATTGAAAAACTGGAGAGAATTCCTGTAAATTCCGAAAGAATTCATGTTTTCCTGTTCCAATGACGCTCAAATTTTCATCAAGTAAACTTAAAATATCCATATCTGTTTCAGATAAGGCACCTAAATAAGAATTTAATATATGTTGAGTTAATTCTTTAAAATCAATCTTTTTATTATTCATATGTTTTACTTCCTTTCGTCTATTATATGACAAAATCTAACCAAAGGAAATCAAAAAAAGAGCAGTCATCCTGCTCTAATGAGAAATGTATTTACTAATTACTTTTAACAAAACATTCATATCAATTGGTTTTGATACATGATCATTCATTCCCGCTTTAATAGAATCTTCCTTGTTTTCCGCAAAGGCATTGGCCGTCATGGCAATAATTGGAATGTTTGCCTTTTTCTCATCATCCATTCTACGAATTTTTTGAGTTGCCTCAAAACCATTTAAAGTCGGCATTTGAATATCCATTAAAATCAAATCATAATAACCATCTGGACTTTCTTGCACTTTTTCAACACCAACAACACCATCATTAGCCCACTCGACTAAGAACCCTTCTTCTTTTAAAAGTTCTGTAGCAATTTCTGCATTTAAATCATTATCCTCAACCAAAAGAATTCGTTTGCCTTTTAAATAGGATAAATCCATACTCAGTTCTGCCTGTTTTACTTGTAGGTCTTCTTCACTTGCTAATCGACAAGGAAGAGATACCGTAAAAGTAGAACCTTTTGTCAAAACTGAATGCACTTCAATCGAACCTTCCATTAAATCGACAAGCCTTTTGACAATCGACATACCAATACCGGCACCTTCAACGCCACTTTTTGTCGTTGTTCTTTCTCTTGAAAACATTTCAAACATTTCTTTTTGAAACTCTTCACTCATGCCAATACCATTATCTGAAACTTCAAAAATCATATTGCACCAATTTAAATCTGTGAATTCTTGACGTACTGTTAAACAAATCTGTCCATTCTCACCCGTGTATTTAATCGCATTACTTAAAAGATTCATCAAGATTTCACTGACATGAACTTCATCCATATACACATATTTGCGCTTAATTAAAGAATGATATTCAAGACTTTGATGTTTCTTTTCAGCACCAATATAAAACATGGAAACGCAAGAAGAAGCGAGATTATCCACATCTAAAGCAGTCTGTTCAATAATGGTTTTATTACTTTCAATACGTGCTAAATCCAACACATTATCAAGTAAAGCAAGTAGCTTCTTTCCACAATTTTGAATATTATTTAAATACACTTGAACACGTTCTTTATCATCCATATGTTTTTTAGCTAAATCAATATAACCAATGATAGAATTCATCGGAGTTCTGATATCATGAGACATATTAAATAAGAATACGGATTTTGCACGATTGCTTGATTTGGCTGCTTCGGCCGCTTCTTGAAGCAATATATTCTGTGTATGTCTATATTCACGTTCTTTAATCACATAATAGCCTAGACATGCGAACAAGATAATAAGAATAAAACCACCAATCATGGCTGCATTCATAGCTACACTATTTCTTTCATTCATCGAATCATAGATATCTTGCATATCCATTTCTACACATAAAAATCCAATGATTTCTTGTGTAACACTTGAACGAATTGGATAACAGGCCGCATACACATATCCCCATTTTGTATGAACAATGTGATCCGTATATGTAAAATCACCATCATAAGACTTTTTTACAAATGAAACCAATTTCTTTTCTGCCAAAGTTCCAGGTACTCTAAAATTTTCACTCTCTAAATCCGCCCCATCGACGACATAAATCAAATTTCCATTTCCATCTAATTTTAAAGTATAGAATCGACTCGTATTATTTAATTTTTTCATTTGATTCAAATGCGCCTGCAAAGAAGAATAAGGCTCCTTATTCATATCATCAACAGAATTAATTTCCGTATAGTCTTCAACCGTTAATAAAGATTGTGTCAAAGAATACATCTGATCGGCACGCGTTTTATTTTCACCAATATGAGTTTCTAAAAAACTAGAGTTTTCCATCTTTTGAAGAGCATAAGTATAACCGCACAAAAACAAAATTGCGATAAACAAAAACACCAAAATACTATAAACGCTTAGCCCTTCATCCCTAGTCTTCTTCATAAAACTCTCCAATGCTTAAACAAATTGTACTACTTCTAACTTATTTTTACAATTTGGTTAAATTAGGATCATTTCTAAAAAGAAAACGCTTAAACAACATGCGCCCGCCACTACAGGTAAACTTTTCTGCTTCCACGCAAGAATCATCCCCACAATCATAGCTCCTAAACCAGAGTATATGGATTGTGTAGCTTCTAATATTGCCGGGAAAGTCATGACTGCCAAAGTCACATACGGTACATAGTATAAGAATGAACAAATAAATGGATTTGTGATGGGTTTACGTATAAGAGTGAGTGGTAAAACACGAATCAGATAACTAACTAAAAAAGAAACTAGAATATAAATAAAAATGGTTAATCGCATGTCTTTTCCTCGATTCTTACAGGTTTAATAATGGCTGCAGCACAAGATATAAGTACAGTCAAAAGAATGATTCGTGTTCCACTTGATAAATGAGAAAGTATTGGAACAATTCCACTTAAAAAGCTAAGGCCAAAAGATATCAATATTAAAATAAGTACAAAGTGATCTGTCTTTGCGTTAGGAATAATAATCGCAAGAAACATTCCATATAAGGCAACACTTAATGCCGATACTAATGAGGTGGGTAATATATTTCCAACTACGATTCCGCACGCAGTTCCTACTGCCCAAGGAAGAACAGCTACACTCATTCCTCCATAAAAATAATAAGGATTTAGATTTCCTTTTCTTGAATAGGCAAGTCCAAAAAGTTCATCTGTGATCGAATATCCCATTAACATTCTTTTTCCTATTCCTACTTCAGAACTTAACTTTTGCGATAAAGAACAACTCATTAACATATATCTAGCATTCGCAACAAAAGTCATAATAGCCATTTCCACATAAGTTCCATGTGTCAAAATAACTTGTGTTCCCGCATATTCTCCAGCGCTGGCAAGATTTGTCAAAGACATGAAAAAGCCTTCCAACCAATTAAGGCCTGCATTTTTCATAGCGATTCCTAGCGCAAAAGATACCGCAAAATAACCGATGCCAATAGGCATTCCATCTTTACATCCTTGAATAAATTCTTTTCGTTTCATACACATATTTTAAATTTGCACTTTATATAAGTAAAACAAATATTTATAATTTTAGTATAAGGAGTACTTATATGAGTTCAAAATATCAAGTGTTTATTCAGGTAGTAGAAGAAAAAAGTTTTTCAAAGGCTGCCAATAAATTAGGCTATTCCCAATCGGCCGTATCTCAATCCATTAAACTATTAGAGGAAGAATTAGAAACAAAATTATTCATACGAAAAAGAGAGGGTATATCTTTGACAAAGGATGGCATGGACTATCTACCATTTATTCGTTCTATCGCAACAGCTCAAGAAAATCTCGATAAGCGAAAAAGAGAAAAGAAAGGATTAGTGAATGAAACCATTCGTATTGGCACTTTTACAAGTGTTTCAAGAAATATATTACCGTCTCTTTTAAGTCAATTCCATTCTCTTTATCCTCATGTTCAATTTGAATTAAGACAAGGTGAATATGACAATATCCATCAATGGATTTTAGATGGCGAAGTGGATTTTGCGTTTATTAATCCGGATGGATTTAATGATATTCATATTGATGTCATTTATCGTGATCATATGCGTGCAGTTTTGCCAAAAAATCATCCTTTAACCAAGAAGAAATGTCTGTCTTTAAAAGATTTATGTAACGATCCTTTTATATTATTGGATGAAGGTAAAAACAGTGTGCCATTAACAAGCTTTCACAAGCATAACTTAAAACCACAAATCGCCTACAAAGTATATGATGATTATTCTATTTTGGCGATGGTCAAACAAAATATGGGCATCAGTATGATGTATGAATTGGTTTTAAATAATTTTGAAAAAGATATTGAAACACGTGCAATCAAAGAAAATGTAGAGCGAGTGATTGCCCTATCTTGCCTAGATCCTTCTCTTCTTTCTACAAGTGCAAAAAAATTGTATTCCTACATCAAAAAAGAAGTGGTTCCTCTTTTACAAAAACAAGATTTATATCATCGTTAAAGAACTTGTTGTATACTAAATAAAAAGGAAAAGGTTAAAATATGAATAAAAAAATAATGAGTATTTTCTTTGCCGGCATGCTTTGTCTATCCCCTATTACAGTTCAGGCAAGCACAACGTATGCGACAAGTGAAGATGGAACAAAAAATTATACTTCTATCGATTCGGCATGGAATGCGGCACAAAATGGCACAAAAATCATTATGAGTAGCGATTGGAACATTTCAAGTCGTTTAGTATTAGATAGTGATAAAACCGCAACCATTGAAATGAATGGGCATAAGATTTCCAGAAATTTATCGGATTCAAAGACGAATGGTGAAGTGATTAAATTATGTTCAAATTCTACTTTAAATTTAAATGGAAAAAATGCATCAAAAACAAAATTTAGTTTTAAAGGCTATAATACAGATGGAAATTATATCGATGTATCCACTATTTCTGGAGGACTCATTACGGGTGGTTATAGTTCAAATGGTGGTGGAGGCATCCATATGAAGGCTGGTTCCAAGCTAAACTTAGATACCGTTTCTATTTCTGGAAATAAAGCGGAAAGATCTTGGCTCAGTGATGGTCACGGTGGAGGCATCTGTATGGATGGTTCTGGTGATAAACTCACAATGAATAATGCTGAAATTACTTTTAATGCATCCGAAAGACAGGGTGGTGGCGTGTATGTCAACAATAAGAATTCTTCGATTGAAATGAACAACAATTCATTGATTACAGAAAATTCGGCTGGTGCCAACATTGAGGGATTGGATGCCAATGATGCCAGTGGTGGTGGAATCAGCATTGATGGAGAAAATGTCACTGTCACACTCAATAGTGGAAGTGGAGTCAACGATAACTATTCTCAAGGTTTTGGTGGAGGCATCTACTCTTCTAGCCAAGGTACAAAGGTGTATTTAAATGCTTCATCCGTCAATTTAAATCTATCTGAAAATACAGGTTCTGGACTTTACTTTTATTATTCTAAGTTTGAAGTAAGTTCAGAGAATAATGATGGAGAAATTTCTCATAATATCGCAAAAAATGCCTATGGAGGCGGTATCTATGCAGCAAGATGTGTATTCACAGGTAATAGCGCAAAAATCAAAGGTATTACATTTGATGGAAATTCTTGTAAAGAAGGAGGAGCCATCAATATCTATCAAGAGAATGTGACAGTTTCAGATTGTACTTTTATCAACAACAAAGCCGAAGATGGTGGAGCCATCATGATCAATAATGATGAATTTACACTTGAAAATTCAACAGTACAAAATAATACAACTACTTCCGCTTCTTCTGCAGCCGTAATGATTGGTTGTTATAACGATCTTACTTTAAGTGGAACAGTTAATATCACAAACAATACAAATAGTGCACTCAATTTTGATACTGATTTACTTTTAGAGACGCTTGATGGGTCCAAAGCCTATATATTGACTACACCTAATGCATCAAGTCGCATTGGTCTCTTTATTGATAAACCTCGTACAGTTGCCAAAAATCAAACGAGTGATGCGCTAAATATTTATTATGTCAATAATCCAGATAAATACGAAATCAGTTATGATGAAAGCACAAAAGAAATCACTTCAAAAACAAATAGTGGCGAATCTACTAATAATTCTACACAAGCTAATAACCATACATTAACCATAAATATGGTCAATGAAGCTGGTACTTGGCAAAACACACAAAAGATGAGTATCAATGAAAATGAAGCCCTTGAACTTCAAGCTCCAATGGTAGAAGAAAAAGAGTTCGTTGAATTCAAAGATGTTCCTGATACATTAACTGTAGAAGATAATGTTGTTAAGGCAGATTCTGTTTCTGAAGATTTAGAACTTACTTTAGTTTATAGTGATCCAGAAAGTGAAGAAAGTACAGATACAGCGAGTATCTTTGGGGATGGTAATACAGCGATTGTAGCCGTAATTATTGTTGGAATTGTTTTAGTAGGAGCAATCATCTTTATAAAGAAGAAAGCTAAGGATTAATCCTTGGCTTTTTTGATGTATACTATAGAAAAAGGAAAAGGGTAAAAAATATGAATAAGAGAATATTAAGTGTTTTATTTGCAGGTATACTTGCTCTATCGCCTATTGGTATTAAGGCAAGTACGATCTATGCCACAAACGAGGATGGATCAAAAAGTTATACCTCTATTGATGATGCTTGGTCAGCTGCACAAAACGAAAATATCATCATGCAGGAGGATTGGAACCTTTCTAGTCGATTAGTCTTAGATAGTTATAAGTTGGCAACCATTGAAATGAATGGGCACAGGATTTCTAGAAATCTAACGAGTGAAAAAACAAATGGTGAAGTCATAAAAATGTGTTCGAATTCAACATTGATTTTAACCGGACGAAATGCCCCCTCAACCTATTTTAGCTTTAAAGGATATTCAGATGGACTCAGTGCAAATTGTGCAACCACTTCTGGTGGCCTTATTACGGGTGGTTACAGCAGCAATGGTGCTGGAGCCATCCACATGAAAGGCGATTGTCATTTACACTTAGATACAGTTTCCATATCAGGAAATAAATCAAATCGTTCTTGGGGATCGGATGGACATGGTGGAGCCATTTATATGAATGGTAAAGATAATGGTCTAACCATGTCAAATGCTGAAATCACTTTTAATGCCGCTCAAAGAGATGGTGGTGGCATCTATGTGAATGGTGATGGATCATATATTTCCATGCAAAATTCATATATTGTGAATAATACAGCTGGAGCCAGTCTTTCTGATTTAGATGATGATGCTGCTTGTGGTGGAGGTATTGCGATCAAAGATGATGATGTCAGTATTATTATGTACGATAGTAAAATTGATGATAACTACGCCCACGGCTATGGTGGAGGAATCTATTCTAACGGAAAAAACACAATAGTTAGGCTTGGTGCATCTAGTATAAGTTTCAATCAATCTGACAACAATGGCGGTGCCATTTACTTTAACTATTCAAACTTTGAAGTTGTATCCGATTATCATGATAGTCAAATCTCTCATAATTCTGCCCTATCCACAGATTGGGGTGGCGCCATTTATGCAACCCGTTGCACATTTTCAGGCAATAGTGGAAAAATTGATGGAATTACATTTGATAGTAATTCTGCCCAAATTGGTGGAGCCATGGATATCCATCAGGAAAATGTGACGGTTTCAAATTGTACTTTCACAAATAACACAGCCCAAAATGGAGCTGCCATTAGTGTTAAAAATGATGGATTTACTCTCGAAAATTCAACCGTACAAAATAATACGACGACAGCTTCCTATTCTGCAGCCGTCAATGTGGATGGCTATAATGATATCAACTTAAACGGAACAATAAATATCACGCAAAACCCAAACACAGAATCAGGTACAGATGCCGATTTGATTCTTACAGAAATGGGTGCTTCAGATGCCTATATTGTAAGTGCACCTAATGCATCAAGTCGTATTGGACTTTATATTAAAGATGATCGTACATTGGCAAAAAATCAAAATAGTGATGCCCCAAATATTTATTTTGTCAATAATCCAAATGATTACAGCATTCAATATGACGATAGTAGTAAAAAAATCACTTCAAAAACGAATGAAGGTGGCGGAGCCAATTCCGATTGGGATGAAGCACAAGTAAGCAGCCATACATTAACCATAAATATGGTCAATGAATCAGGTACTTGGCAAAATACCCAAAAAATGAGTATTAATGAAAATGAAGCTCTTGAACTTCAAGCTCCCGTTGTTGAAGATAAGACCTTTACTGAATTTAAAGATGTACCTGATGCATTAACTGTAGAAAATGATGTTGTTAAGGCAGATTCTGTTTCTGAAGATTTAGAACTTACTTTAGTTTATAGTGATCCAGAAAGTGAAGAAAGTACAGATACAGCGAGTATCTTTGGGGATGGTAATACAGTAATCGCGGCAGTCATCATTATTGGAATCATTGTGGTTGGAGCATTTGTTTTTATCAAAAAGAAAAAACAATCATAAACCTTTATTTTAAAACATAAAAAACCTATACCTCTCTCTAAAGGCATAGGTTTTTTCATATACAAAATATAATCAAATAATCAAAATTGTCTCTGCATCCAGCTTAGTATTCAAAAACATTAAAACTTTATCTTCTGTATAAAAAATCGATAATTCTGCAACTAATCCTTTAAATTTAAAACACTGACAAGGAATTCCACCAGATTCACTGTCTATCTTCTATCCAATATATCTCTAATTCGTGTATAATCCCAACCTAAATTTTTAATCATAGGAATATGATAACCTTTGTCACGCAAAATATTTGGGCAAAAGCTTTTGTTAACATAAGATGAATTGTATAAAACTATAATTTTCATATCCGCTTTAACCGCTTCTTCACATTCATACTTTATAAAGCTTTTAAAATCTAAAGAATGATATCTCATGCAATAATGACCATAGCTATTATTACTAGGACAATATTGACAGCTCCCCGCCGTGACTTTATCTGTATATTCACCGACAATTAAGACAAAAGTTTTAGATCTATCTAACCTTTCCTTTAACGATTTTTTTATTGAACAATTTAAACTACTATCTCTTGCTTGAGTATATTCATGAGCATCCACAAAATCAATTGACCAAAAATCGCTGTTTTTCCATTGATACAACTTATCAATCGCATTTTTATCATGTTCCCAATCACCTGCAATATAAGTTTTAGTTCTGTATACCATCATTTCACCTCTATTCCTTTTTTTTCAAATACTTCTGGCAATGCAATAATATTAACAGTTCCTTGTATATGTTCCTTGTTATCCAATAAAGTTTCTTTTATCAAATCATAAGATTGCTGATATGATAAATTTGCTCTAGAGCGACCAGTCCCAATTAAAGGAATATACAATGGATATCCCTGGCCGTTATAATCATAGAATTCAATTAAATTTTGAACCGCTATTTTAATATCCTCTAGTTTGGAATGAGCAACATTATTTTTATCAAACTTAGAAATTGCAAGTAAATATGTCACTCCTCTTGCTGTATCAAAAGGAACAACCGTGCCTATAGGATATTCACCATTCTGAATTCTGTTACAACATTGAACATCCAAAATTCTTTGAATTTCTTCTTGCATATCTTCTTCTTTAATTTTTGCATTTTTACATCTTTGAAGCCATTTTCCATGTAATGTTTGTACTGAAACTAATGGTTTTATATTTTCAGATTTAGTCGATACATGAACATCGAAATTGGTATTTACAGGAACAACAATTATTTTTTTGTCAGAACCCACTTTAAAACAATGTTCAAATATATCGCCATATGTAATTCGAATAGAGTTACAACCTTTCTGCCATATCACTGTAGAATGATCTTTACTTTTTATATTATTAACAACCAGAGAATCAATAAAACAATCATATAATGCTTCATATTTATCTAGTCCATCAATATTTAATAAACTTAACAAATCATCTATTTGCTCATCGCATACACATTCTTTGAACATCAAAATATAATCTTTTTTAATATCTATATTTGATTTCATAAACGAATACTCATCTGAAATCAAATTCGGAACATTATCTTTATTATTTAAAATTCGACTTGTTCTTGATTTGTCTAGATCAAGTAATTCACCATTTTTATTCTTTATTTTTTTTGAAAATATAACGGGTCGAAATAAATAATTCAATAATTCTGAATCCGAATTAATTCTATTCTTCACTTTTATATCATTATTAATGAATTTTTTAAAATTTTTAAAAAATTGCGAAAATGTAATATTCAAATTAAACCTCCTGTCTTATTTTTCATAAATCAGTCATCACAACTTTATCACAACGCTTGTCATAACTACTTTGTATTATACAACAGATATACTTTACACGTAGAGAGGTAGCTCCTCTTCATTAGCAGTATTGTGCACAATACAGCAAATCGAATAAAAATTAGGAGGTATTTTATGATTATTCGAAAAAGCTGTAAAGACATTTGGAATGCATTCATGGTAGAAAATGCCCAATTTTCAATTAATGACATTCCATATTGTCCAACAAAAATAGAATCATTGCCAAAGGAAATTATTACATGGAATTCAGCAATAACAATCTATCGTAAAATGATTTCGCTGAAAAAATATAATTTTTACTACAATGCTTTTGTTTGTTGGTATTCAGATGATTACAAATTTGATGGAAAAAGTGGAATTTGGAATAGATATAAATATGTATTGAAGGTTTTAAAACACTTTGCTGGGGCAATCACTCCCGACTTCTCAACTTATCAAGATTTTCCAGATCCAATCAAGCGCTATAACACATATCGGATGAGAGCATACGGATATTGGTTATACAAAAATGGAATTAGAATAATAAACAATGTAAGATGGGGAACGTCGGAATCTTATTGTTACTGCTTTGATGGCTTACCAAAAAACGATATATTAGCTATTGGTACTGCAGGTGGAAATCCAAAAAAGTTAATTGATCGTGACAGATTTGAATCCGGCTTTTTTGAAATGATTTCAAGGCTAAAACCTCATACAATCATAGTTTATGGTTCAGCAAAATATCCATGCTTTTTTGAGGCTCAGAAATTGGGAATTAACGTCATAGAATACAAAAGCCAAACTGCAGAAGCCTTTTCTAGAAGGAGCGTTCTCTATGAGTAAAGGAAATAGTGGTTATTTTGTTAAAACAAAAGGTTCAATTTCTAAAAACTCGGAAATCGCAAATAACAATGATTATAATCGAGCAGGATCATTGGATGTTGAAAAAGTAAAGAGTATCAGCAAAATAACAAATCATAGTGTTTCAATTAAAGGGATTCCTAATTCAGTTAGCCAAAATCATGACAAAAAAGGTTCATTGATTTCAGAAAGGTACTATAATGATAATGGTTGGGCATACCTTGACATTGACTATACTAATCACGGTAACCCAAAAACGCATCCAGATATTCCACATCAGCACAAAATCACAATTATAGGTAATACTATAAAGAGAGAAAAAGGAGTGAAAATAAGAAAATGACAAAAGAAGAAATAATTAAATATGTTAAACAAGGCGATGAAATAGAATTTGATTACAATAATAAAAAATTCTCAATAACTTATGGAGAATTCAATGGTGAAGATATGATATCTTTTTGTGAATTTTATCAAGAAACTACTGAAGTCAAAACAGTAGAAGAATTATTAAAAATTAAAAGATATGGCATTACTGTTGAATCCATGTTAGCATCCTGTAAAGATGATGATATTACAATTTTTTAAATAGCTTGGTTAAAGAAGAAAGCTAAGGATTAATCCTTGGCTTTTTTGATGTATACTAAAGAAAAAGGAAATGGGTGTTTATATGAATAAAAAAATAATGAGTATTTTATTTGCAAGTATGCTTGCTTTATCCCCTATTAGTGTTAAGGCTGCGCAGATGTATGCAGAAAGTGAAGATGGAGCCACAGTCTATACTTCCATTGATGATGCGTGGAATGCGGCACAAAATGGCACAAAAATCATTATGAGTAGTGATTGGAATCTAAGCGAACGTTTAGTATTAGAGAGTGACAAAACGGCAACCATTGAAATGAATGGCCATAAGATTTCTAGAGGACTATCTAGTTCTAAAAGTAATGGTGAAGTGATTAAGTTGTGTTCAAATTCCACATTAAATTTAAATGGAAACAAAGCTTCCAATACTTCTTTTACTTTTGATGGCTACAATCGAACAAATCGAGAAAGTGTTACAATCACAAGTGGTGGTCTAATTACTGGAGGAAATAGTACCAATGGTGCTGGTGGAATCCATATGAAGAGTGGATCTAAATTGAATTTAGATTCTGTTGCGATTAGTGGAAATCATGCCGAAGAGAATTGGGGAGATGGCAAAGGTGGTGCCGTCTATATGGATGGTGATGGTGATTCTCTTATTTTAAAGAATGCACAAATTTCTTACAATTGGGCGGATCGTAATGGTGGAGGTATCTATATCGACGATAAAAAATCTTCGATTGAAATGATTCATTCGCAAATCGCATACAATTGCGCAAAGCCACAAGTTGAAAATCAAAAAACAAATGGTAGAGGTGGTGGTATCTCTATTGGAGATGATCATGCCACAATCACTTTAAAAGAGAATAGTTCCATTTCAAATAACTATGCGTATCGTCATGGTGGTGGCATTTATTCGGATGACACATATACAACCATCAATTTAGACAATAGTACACTTGAAAATAATACGTCTGATAATTCTGGTTCCGCTATTTATTTTAATTATTCTAATTTTAGTCTTATTTCAGAAAATAATAACGGTCAAATTTGTTCAAACAATGCGACAAACGATGTAGCACAAGGTGCCGTCTATGTAGAAAGATGTACATATTCAAGCAACAAAGGTCTGATTCAGGGAATCACATTTTCAAAAAATACATCTCACTATGGAGGAGCTTTATCCATTCATCAAGAAAACATAACCGTTTCAAAATGTACTTTTACTGAAAATGAAGCAAATACTGCAAGTGCCATTTATATTACAAATGATGACGTTGTTTTAGAAAATTCAACCATTCAAAATAATCCAGTCAACAATTCATGTAACAGTGCTGCCGTTGTCGTAGATAATTTTAATGACATTTCCTTTAATGGAACAATGAACATCACAAACAATTTCATTAAGGAAACAACAACTCCAGCCGACTTATGGTTATTTACTGGAACATTTACCGATGCCCATATTCTTAATTCTCCAGATGCCGCAAGCAAAATAGGAATTTTCGGCCAATCCAGTCGTGTCATTGCCAAAAATCAAAACGAAAACGCACTCAACATCTATTCAATCAATAATCCGGATGAATATCATTTATCGTATAATGAATCTTCAAAAGAATTATCTGTAGAAAGTGGAGCTGTAGAAAAAAAATCAGAAGAATCCAATGAAGCACAAAACTATACAATAACCATCAATATGGTCAATGAGGCGGGTACTTGGCAACAAACACAAAAAACGAGTGTAGCTAAAGATTCTCCTTTTGAACTAGAAGCACCGGCTGTAGAAGAAAAAGAGTTTGTAGAATTTAAAGATTTACCAGAAACCTTTACTACAGAAGATAATATTATTCGTACCGATTCGATTTCAGAAGATCTAGAACTTACTTTGGTCTATACTGATTCAGAAAGTGAAGAAAGTACAGATACAGCGAGTATCTTTGGGGATGGTAATACAGT
>CAVBGZ010000054.1:0-15850 GCA_963595075.1 Waltera intestinalis | reverse complement strand
ATAGATACCGAGGTGAGGTATCTATGGAAAATTGTTGTTGTCATCAAAAACATCAGCCTAGAGATGAAAAAGAGATCAAGCAATTGGTGAATCGACTTCATCGTATGGTTGGACAACTCAACGGAATTGAAAGAATGATCGAGGACAATCGCTATTGTGGTGATATTTTGGTGCAAGTTGCTGCAGTGGAGAGTGCTCTTCAATCTTTTGGATATAGTATTCTACAAGAACATTTATCAACTTGTGTTGTGGAAGATATTCAAAATGGAAATACAGAAATCATGAGTGAGGTTATGGATTTAGTCAAAAAATTAAAGTAGGTGATTTTTAAATGGAAAAAAAGTTTGATGTCACAGGCATGACTTGTGCAGCTTGCCAAGCCAATGTGACACGTGCCGTATCAAAATTAGAAGGTGTATCCAGTGTCGATGTGTCTTTACTTTCTAATTCAATGAAGGTGGAGTATGACGAAAATAAAGTGGATACTGATTCCATTTGTCAAGCTGTTATTGGCATTGGTTATGGTGCAAGTGAAAAGGGAAAAATAAATACTTCTGATTCATCTAATGAGTGGAAACAAAGACAAGATAAAGTGGAAGCTGATCAAAGGGCTGCGAAACAAAGACTCATTTCAAGTATTATTTTGTGGATTCCTCTAATGTGTATTTCAATGGGACCTATGGTAGGTATTCCGATTTTAGAAGGAATGCATTTAATGCTTGTAAGTGCGATTACACAAATGATATTGTGTTTATTGATTTTGTTTATTCAAAGACATTTCTATATTACTGGATTTAAGGCTTTGTTTAAAAAATCTCCAAACATGGATTCATTGGTTGCGATTGGATCAGGCGCAAGTTTAGCGTATGGTATGGTTGGATTGTATCAGATGGCCTATTATTTTGGCATTCAAGATTTAGAAATGGCCCATATGGCGATGCACTCTTTATATTTTGAATCGGCCGCAACCATTGTAACTCTAGTGAGTGTTGGTAAGTATTTAGAGTCTAGATCAAAGGCGAAGACGAGTGATGCCCTATCTAAATTGGTGGATTTGGCCCCTAAAAATGCGACGGTTTTAAGAGAGGGTAAAGAAGTCGTTATTGCGAGTGATTCGATTGTCAAAAATGATATTGTCATTGTTCGTCCAGGTCAAAGAATTCCAGTGGATGGTATTGTATTAAGTGGTACGGGTTATGTTGACCAGTCGGCGATTACAGGAGAGAGTATTCCGATTGAAAAGAATGTGGGGGATACAGTCATTTCAGCAACCATGAATGAAAATGGGACTTTCCAATTCCGTGCTGAAAAGGTGGGCCAAGATACGACGTTGGCTCAAATCATACAGTTGGTGGATGATGCAGGAAATTCAAAGGCTCCCATTGCCCGTTTGGCCGATCGTGTAAGTGGTGTATTTGTTCCTGTTGTGATTGGCATTGCGCTCATTACTGGAATTGTTTGGTTGTTGATGGGGGAAAGTGTAAATTTTGCCTTATCAAATGCCATCAGTGTTTTAGTGATTTCTTGTCCTTGTGCTTTAGGGTTAGCAACTCCAGTAGCGATTATGGTTGGAACAGGAAAAGCGGCAGAGCATGGTATTTTAATTAAATCAGCCGCAACTTTAGAACAGCTTCATACGATTGATACGATTGTACTTGATAAAACGGGTACGATTACAGAAGGTAAACCGGTTGTACAGGATATTAAAGTCTATTCAAATATGGATTCTTTGGATTTTGTTTCTGTTGCGGCAAGTTTAGAGTCAGGAAGTTTGCATCCTTTAGCGCAGGCAATCGTGGACTATGCGAAGGAAAGAAATATCCAGATGATAGATTGTACAGATTTTACGAATCTATCGGGTCGTGGAATTCAGGCTCGAATTCATGATAAAACGTATTTGGCTGGTAATTCTAGGCTTATGAAAGAGAATGGGATTGAGCTTAGTGATGAGATCCTTTCAGATTTAAAAGTATTGGCAGAATCTGGAAAAACACCTTTATTATTTAGCAAAGAGGGTCAAATCATTGGTTTGATTAGTGTGGCCGATCGTGTTCGTAGTACGAGTAAAAAAGCTTTGGAGTTATTGAAACAAAAGAATATGCATATTGTCATGTTGACGGGGGATAATGAAAGAACGGCTAAAAGTATTGCGAAAGATTTAAATGTGGATGAAGTGATTAGTGATGTACTTCCTAGTGATAAGGAGAGTGTGATTCGTCGTCTTCAATCAGAACATAAAAAGGTGATGATGGTTGGTGATGGTATTAATGATGCACCAGCCTTAACTCGAGCAGATATTGGTATTGCGATTGGAGCTGGAACGGATATTGCGATGGATAGTGCGGATATCGTATTGATGAAGAGTTCATTAATGGATGTGAATACGGCTATTGAATTATCGACAAGTGTAATCAAGAATATTAAAATGAATTTATTTTGGGCTTTCTTCTATAACATTTTAGGTATTCCATTGGCGGCAGGCGTATTCTATCCAATTCTTGGTTGGAAGCTTTCTCCAATGATTGGTTCTGCAGCCATGTCTTTGAGTAGTGTGAGTGTTTGTACAAATGCCTTAAGACTTCGCTTTTTTAAACCGAGTGTTCAGTTTGAAGAGAAAAGGGAAGTTCATTCGCATCAAACGGTTGAAATGAAGATTGATGGTATGTCTTGTGGACATTGTGCATGGTTGGTTGAAGATGCGCTTAAAAAGGTTCCTCATGTGTATGGGGTGAGAGTGAATTATAATTTGGGTAAAGCAGAAATTGATTGTGATTTAGATGTAAATTTAGTAGCTTTAAAACAAGCGGTTGAAAATGCAGGATATATTCCTGTTGAAAATAAGGAGGAAAAGTGTATGACAAAAGTAGTAAATGTAGATGGAATGATGTGTATGCATTGTGTGGCTCATGTCAAAGAGGCTTTAAGTAAGGTGGATGGTGTCAGTGATGTTGAGGTGAGTTTGGATGATAAAAATGCCAAAGTTACATGTTCATCTACTACAACAGATCAGATGTTGATGGATGCCGTAAATAATGCAGGATATACTGCGATTGATGTAAAGTAAGCGTGATGCTTACTTTTTATTTTAAAACATCTATTTATATTTCATGGAGATTGTATTATTATCATTGTAGGAACCAGGCCGTATGAGGCTTTATCAATGATTCAGAAGGTAGCTCCTTTTAAGGAGATAAAAGCCAACTAGTGCGGTGGCATGCATTTGCCGGCAGGAGGGATATTCCTTCTGCTTTTTTTGTAGGTGATAATATTTTATAAAGACAGCCCAAAAAGCTGTCTTTATATGTGTCTAGAGAATGTGTTTGTAAGTATAGGTATGATTTGGTTTTTTCTTGATAGCAAGCCTTCATGAAAGGTTGTGTTATCATCTGGAAAGGCTTCATAGATCCAGCTTGTTAGTTTTCCTTTTGAAAAGATGATGGAGCCATTGTCAATAATGGATGTGAATACGGCCATGATTGTATGGGCTTCATTTCTTTCAAGGATTTTAGTACAAGCTTCTTCAATTTCTTTTTCTCTATTATTTAAGGCTTGATAGTTATAAATTATGACTTGAGATATGAGTAGGTTTTGTTCTTCGATTTCAAATTGTTTTATGTCTGCACATAATAGATTTTCCATGTTTTTATCGGAAATATTGGTACTGATACTAAACATGTCTTGGGCAAAGGTGTCAATGTTTAGGTTGGCAATTTGTGCAAGAATGTTAGCCATAAATATGTCTTTTTGTGTTGTGGTTGGTGATCTGAATTTTAATGTGTCTGATAGAATGGCGCCGAGTAACAGCCCTGCCAAATTCTTTTCGATGTGTACTTGTCTTTCTTGAAAGATTTCGGTAAGAATGGTTGCGGTACTTCCTACGATTTCATTTCTGAAAGATACGGGTAGGCTTGTTGAAAAGTCCGATATTCTATGGTGGTCAATGACTTCGATGAGCTCAGCTTTTTCGATGGCTCTGACGGATTGACTGAATTCATTATGATCGACCATAACGATTTGTTTGTTTTTGGAGTTTAAAATGTCATAACGTGTCACGTATCCTACAAAGTGATTGTCTTCATCAATGACGGGATAGGTTCTAAATCTTGTTTTTAACATTTTCTTTAATACATCTTCTGCAAGTTCCCAATTGTAAAACTTAATAATATTTTGATTCATTAAGAGTTTAATGGGTGGAGCAAAATAGAGATATCTGGATGTATTCATGGCTCCGTGTCCTGAGATTAAAATGGAACATTGATATTCTTTGGCAAGTTGAATGACTTCTTCATCGATTGTACTTGTCCATATCAGAATTAAGAGTCCGGCTCCTTTTTTAATGGCTTCAATTTGACTTTGTACATCATCTCCTAACATGACCATTCGATCTTTGATTTCATAATTGGCGAGTCCTTGTTGACTCATGGCGATAATGCTGACTTTACCATTAATGTGTGGACTATTTGCTTCATATATGATTTTTCCGTTTAATGTTTTTTCAATGGCTTGTAGTGTTGTGTGTTTTAACAAATCAATACCTAATGCGGTATCTTTCATTCCAACACTAGATATGTCTTGGTAGGTAACAATGCCTAATAATTTTTGATCATCATCTGTAATTCCAATCATTGGAATGTGATTTTCGTCCATAATATGTACAACTTCTTGTATGGTTGTATCTTCCTTGACCATAATGGGTTTATTTAAGTCAATTTCAGATAAAGATACACGGGCATCTTTTAGATAGTAGGGTTCTTCAAATCCAAAGCGATTTAACAGATATTTGGTTTCTTCGTTTAGTTCGCCTAGTCTACATGGAATGCATTTGATTCCTTGTTTAGATTTTAGGTCTGAATAAGCAATCGCTGCTGCGATAGAGTCTGTGTCTGGGTGTTTGTGTCCAGTTACATATATTGTATTGTTCATAGTTTGTTCCTCATAATCAAATTGTAGCATAGCTTATAGGATTGGGATACTGATTCGCAATAACAAAATAGAAAACAGATACTTCTAAAATGTAGCATGACATAGTCAAATGTCGTATACAAAAAAATTAGGCCTTTCGGCCTAAAAAGAGAGAGAATAAAATAATTTAATATATTATGATTTTTTGTTTTTATTTGTTTCGATATGCTTCAATGATGTCATGGATTTTCTTTGCGTTTTCTGCAATATCTTTTGATGAACCTTTTGTTAATAATCCACCAAAACCACATACATCAACACCATTTTCTAGCCATTGATTTAGATTATCTAGGTTAATTCCACCACTAGCCAAGATTGGCATATCAGGAAGTGGAGTTTTAAAGACTTTAACTAATTTAGGACCATAAAAATCCGAAATAGGGAAAGCTTTAATGAAGGCAGCACCTGCAGTAAGTCCATGAACGGCTTCTGTCAAAGAAGTGCATCCTGGAGCATATGGTATTTGGTAACGATTGCACATTTGAGCAACCCCTTCATCATAGTTTGGAGCAATAATAAATTCAGCACCATTTAAAATAGCATGACGTGCCGTTTCAGAATCTAAAACAGTACCAGCACCAACTGTAAGTTTGTCTTGATACTTTTCTTTTAAAGCTTTGATAACATCTCCAGCTGTATTAAAAGTATAACTCATTTCCATAACAGGAACGCCACCCTCAATAAGACCATCCGCAATTTCACAAGCTCTTTCTACATCTGCACGAACAATAGCTAAAGCACCTGAATCTACCATTTTTTTTGTCGTATTCATTTTTCTCATTTTCATATTGAAATGACCTCGCTTTTCTTTTTACAACCCTATTTTAGTTGAAAGCGCATACACGAACAATGTTACAACTGCACAAATAAAAAACAATTTTATGTGCGGTTGAACAAAGTCACTTTTCCTATATATAAAGGAGATTTTGTACTTATATACAAAGCTTGTTTGCTTTTTGGTCAAACGAACAAAACTTTTATGATTTTTTCGTTCGTTTGAATATATCAAAATGATAGCGTTTACAATACAATGAAGCCATGAAGAGGAGGACATTAAAATGAGTGTCGAATTAACAAGAGTAGATTTCAGATTGATTCATGGACAGGTAATCACAAGATGGTTAACACAATGCCAAATCAACGAAATCGTAACAATCGATAATGAATTAGCAAAAGATCCATTTATGCAAGAAGTATTTAAAATGGCTGCTCCAAAAGGAGTTAAAATTACCATTGTCGATGATGCAACAGCTGTGAGTAAACAACAAGCTGGTGACTTTGATAAGAAAAGAGTCATGATTCTATTTAAAGGTGTCAACCAATTGAATAAAGCGGTTGAAGCTGGTTTAAAATTGGAAAAGGTACAAATTGGAGGTCTTGGAGGAGGACCTGGAAGAAAAGCAGTGAATAATGCGATTACGTTAGATCGTGCAGATGCAGATACATTGTTAGGACTTGAAAAACAAGGTATTGAAATTTATTTCCAAACGACTCCAGATTATCCTTCGGAAACCCTTCAAAAAGCGGTTGCCAAACTATAATTTTAGGACATAATAATTTTACATAAAGGAGAGAAAGGAGAATATTATGTTAGTAAAAGCTATATTAGTAGGTCTAATCTATTGGCTTTCTATGGGACGTGCATGTTACTTTTTATCATTTGCCTTCCGTAAGCCGGTTGTATTAGGAGTTATCATCGGTTTAGTGTATGGAGATGTCGCAAAAGGATTGATGTATGGAGCTACGATCCAATTGATGTACATGGGAGGAATTGAAGCTGGAGGAAACATTCCAAGCGATCAAGGATTGGCTTCATGTATTGCCATTCCAGCAGCTATCGCAACAAACTTAGATCCAGCTGCAGCCGTAGCCTTAGCCGTACCATTTGGAGTTCTTGGAGTATTGATTAACAACGTACGTCGTACAATCAATGCTTTCTATAATGCAAAAGCAGATAAGTTTGTTGAAGAAGAAAAATATGATTCATTAAACATCTTCTCATTCTTGCTTCCATGGTTAACAAATGGAGTGTTATATTTCACACCTGTATTTATCGCAACATTATTTGGAGCAGATGTAGTACAAGCATTTATCAATGTCGTTCCAGAATGGTTAATGAATGGATTGAACAATGCAGGTAATATGTTACCAGCGTTAGGATTCGCATTAACATTAGTTGTTATGGGAAAACAAAAATACTTACCATTCTTTGTATTAGGTTTCTTTATGTATTCAATCATGGGATTCTCAATGCTTACAGGAGCTATCATCGCTTTATGTTTAGCATTGATCGTATCTCTATTCAAACAAACAGATGAAGAGGAGGCAGCTTAACATGGCAGAAGTAGTAGAAGAAAAAAAGTCACTTATTACTAAAAAAGATTTATTAAAAGCTTGGTGGCGTTGGACAACAGCTGTTGAAGTTCCAGTAAGTTTTGACCGTATGCAAGCATTAGCCTTCGGATATTCAATGAATGGTGTAATGCGTAAGATTTATAAAGATAAACCAGAAGAATTAAAAGATGCGATGAAACGTCATACATCTATGTTCAACACAAACTGTGACTGGGGAAGTATTATTCACGGTATTACGATTTCATTAGAAGAACAACGTGCCCTTGGACATGAAGACGAAATCAGTCCCGAAATGATTCAATCATTAAAAATTGGTTTGATGGGACCTTTAGCTGGTATCGGTGATAGTGTTGACCAAGGAATCGTTGCAACTATTCCATTGGCAATCTTTGTTCCAATGGCTCAACAAGGATCTGTTTTAGCAGCCTTTATCCCAGGACTTATCTATATCGCATGGTCTTATTTCTGGTCATGGACATTATTCAAAAAAGGATACACATTAGGAAAGAATTCTGTACTTGAAATTTTACATTCTGGTGCAATCAAGAAAGTTATTGATATCGCAAGTATTGTTGGTTTATTTATGATTGGATGTCTATCCGCTTCCTATGTAAAAGTAACAACAATCTTAGAGTTTGCATCAGGAGCTAAGGATGCAACAACAACTGTTCAATCTATCTTAGATGGAATTTTACCAAACATGTTACCATTTATCGTCGTTATGAGTATGTACCTTTACATCACAAAACGAGGTCCAAAATTCATTCGCTTAATGGTTTACACAATGGTTATTGCGATTGTATTAACATTCTTCCATATTATTTAGTTTAATGTATGTAAGGACAAATCTATGGAAGTACTTAGATTTGTCCTTTTTTAAAAATAAAAAAAGCAGAAAGCAGAAAGGATATACATATGAAAGTATTAATTACGCCTAGAGGATTTGCAAATTATGGTTTAGATGAAGTTGAAAAGATGCGAAAAGCAGGACTAGAAGTACACTACAATGATACAGGACTTGCATATACTCATGAGCAATTTAAAGAATTAGCCAAGGATGCAGATGCGATTATTGTTGGCGTGGATAAAATGGATGCTGAAATGATGGCTGGATGTCCAAACCTAAAGGCCGTTTGTAAATTTGGTGTTGGAACTGACAATATTGATTTGGACTATGCAAAAGAGCACGACATTTATGTTGGCCGTTGTGTTGGTGGAAACTCTCGTTCCGTTGCCGAACATGTAATGGCTCTTATGTTTGCAGAGTCAAAAAATTTATATTATTCCATTAATGAAGTAAAAGATCATAAATGGGCAAAACCAACAGGCTTGGAAATCTACGGAAAAAAACTTGGAATTATTGGATTTGGTATGATTGGAAAATATTTAGCCGATTATGCTTATGGTGTAGGAATGGAAATCTATGCATATGATGCTTTTCCAATCAAAGAAGAAGTTGCGAAAGAACATCATGCGAAAATTTCTACACTTGATGAAATCTATACAGAATGTGATTATATTTCATTGCATGTACCTTTATTAGATTCGACTAGAGATATGATTTCAACAAATGAATTTAAAAAGATGAAAAAGAATGCTTGTGTAATTAATGCTGCACGTGGAGGCATAGTAAATGAAGAAGCTTTATATGAAGCTTTATCGACAAAAGAAATTCGATCTGCATGCTTTGATGTGTATAGTAGTGAACCACCAAAAGAAGGCGATAAATTGTTGGCGTTAGATAATTTCTATTTAACACCACACACAGCTGCTCGTACACAAGAATCTGAAACTCGTACTTGCGAAATGTCAACAAATATCATTATGGAACAATTACTTGGAAAGTAGGTGTTTGTATGGAAACAAAAGAATTTTTATCGAACATTAAAGATGAAGTCGTAAAATATGTAGATACTGTCGATATAGAGGCAGTAAATAAAGCTGCAGACATCATTATGGAAGCAGAATCCAAAGGAAATCGTGTTCATGTAACAGGAATTGGAAAACCAGGACATGTGTCTGGATATATCGCAAGTTTACTATCATCAACGGGAACTCCTACTTATGAATTACATGGTACAGAAGCTGTACATGGTTCTAGTGGACAAGTTCTTCCTGGAGATGTCGTGATTGCGATTAGTAACAGTGGTGAGACAATGGAATTACAGGCAACTGTAAATACTTTACTAGCAAATGGTGCTCACATTATTAGCTGTACAGGAAATGATCAATCTACATTGGCTAAGGCGAGTGAAGTTTGTTTAAAAGCCCATGTAGACCAAGAAGGAGATAGTTTAAACAAGCCTCCTAGAGCATCTATTTTGGCTGAAATCATCGTGCTACAAGCATTGAGTGATGTTCTAGAAGAAAGAAAGCATTTAACTTTGGATCAATATGTAAAATGGCATCCAGGTGGAAGTTTAGGAAAAAGCATTCGTGAAATGCAAAAATAAGAGGTAAGAAGATGGAAAAATTTAATATTGTAATTGGAACTCATGGACGATTTGGTGAAGAATTAGTAAAATCAGCTTCCATGATTGCAGGAGATATGTCTCATGTTAAGACATGTTCTTTGCTTCCAGAATATTCTTTTGAAGACTATATGAAAGTGGTAGATTCTACATTAAGTGAATTGGATGAAGGATTTACTATTGTTCTAGTAGATTTATATGGAGGAACGCCTTGTAACACATTTACTGTATTATCTCAAAAATATCATTATGATGTGTTAACAGGTTTAAATTTACCAATTTTAATCGATTTATATTTGAAATTATCAAATGCCGATGCAGTAGATGCTGCTCAGATTGTGAAAGAAACAATGGATACCTATGCGCAAGCTTGTGTTCATACAAATCAACAGCTATACAAAAATCAGGATTAATATTTAAAGTGTTTAGAAAAAATGATAATCTTTGTATAGGTTATGAGGTGGTCTGAATGCTCATTGGTGAAATTTTTAATGAATTTATTAATGTTATTCATGAGAACCAAAAGTACAAAATTGGTTTAATTAATGAAGATAAAGAAATTACATTATGTAGTGATAAAAGTTTAATTGGAAAGACGATCGATTTTAATCATCCAGATAAAAATAATATTTTCTTTGAAGTGAATGTAAAAGGAGAAGAATTTGGTTATTTGTGGGTAAGTGGAAAAGATGAAAACTTACAAATGATTGGAAATCTCCTTCATGAATCTTTGTCGGTTCGTTTGTTGTTTGAAATTAATCAGGCAAATTTGAATCGTAAGATCACAAAAGATGATGAGCTTGTGAAATGCTTATTGAATGAAAAAGACTTTGATATGAAGAGAATATTAGAGTTGATGGATGATTTGGGATTGAATAAAGAACAATCTCGCGTAGCGATTTATATGACTTCTCAGGAGGAAGAGTTTAAAACGCAAGATGTCGCAAGGTTGAAATTGAATCCGGACAGCAAACAGATTATATATTCTTTGTTGAATGAAAGATGTTTGTTGATCTTTAAAGATATTCCGGATAAATATACGGATAAAGAGGAAATAAAAGCCTATATTTCTCACTATATCGAACAGCTTGTTGAATGGGATTTTAATCATGTGGACTATTATGTAGGATCAATTCAACATAAGTTAAAACAGTATGTGTCAAGTTATTACCATTGTTTGTGGTTAAAAAATCATTGTAAGTGTAAAAAAAATCAACCATTGTTTTTTGATGAATATATCATGGAATATTATTTATCAAAAATCGATGTAAAAGATGTTGAAAGCGTGTACAATTATTATATTGAAAAAGGAAAAGAAATTGATTTTGAAGAGTTAATTGAAATCGCAGACGCATTATTAAAATGTGATTTTAATTTAACACAGGCTGCAGAGAGTTTGTTTTTACATAAGAATACATTGATTTATAAATTGAAAAAGATTGAAGATATTTTTCAAATTGATATACGTGGAAGTTTCCAAGGTAAAATTCTTCTATTATTGATTTCACATGCCAGAAAAGAGCATAGCAATAAAGTTCAGGTAGGTGATTGAGACATGAAAGGATTGAATATTAAGCTAGTTCGAATTGATTCAAGATTGTTACATGCGACCGTACAACTAAATTGGAACCAGTTTGTGAATGCAGATCAAATTTGGGTTGTGGATCCACATTATGTAGAAGATCCATTTATTGCCAATGTTATGCAGTTGTGTTTGCCCAAAACGATGAAAGTAAATTTTTATTCGGTGGAACAATTTATTGAAAAAGTAAATGAGAATATGCCCATAAAAGTGATGGTTATTTTTCCAAATTTAGACATTGTAACGCAAGCAGTGGAACAAGGCTTTTATGTTGAGGAAATACAATTGCCTTATCCTGCAAGTAGAGTCATGTTAAAAACTTTATCTGAATATTTTTCAAGGGAAGACATAGAAAGAATTCGTTTTATCCAAGAACACAATATCAAATTATTTTTTCAGACAACTCCATACGACAACAAAGACTATTCGATATTTAAAAAATAAAGGAGAAGTCAATTATGTTTGAAGGTATTATTACACCAATCGTTACCCCTTTTAAAAGGGATGCAAATGAATCTATAAATTATGAAGCTACAGAGAAATTGATTAATCATTTGATTGATCATGGCGTAAAAGGAATTTTTATTCTAGGAAGTAATGGAGAATTCCATGTGATTGATGAGCAAGAAAAAATTGAACTTGCCAAAAAAGTCATTGAAATTGTAGATAAAAGAGTTCCTGTATTTGTTGGAACAGGATGCTGTTCAACAAGAGAAACGATTCGTCTATCAAAGAAAATGGAAGAATTGGGAGCCGATGCACTTAGTGTTATTACGCCATATTTCTTAAAACCAACAGATGCAAATTTATATGCACACTATAAGGCCGTTGCAGAAAGTGTAAATATCCCTATTGTTCTTTATAACATTCCCAAGGCTACAGGATGTCCTTTGAGTCCAGAATTAGTGGATAAATTGGCAGATATTCCAAATATTAAGGCAATCAAGGATAGTAGTGGGGAATTGGAACGAATTCAAGCTTATGCAAAAATAGCTGAAAATAAAGATTTTGAATTATTGATCGGTAGTGATTCTAAAATTTCTTATGCGTATGGTCTAGGTGCAACGGCAGCTGTCGCGGGTACAAGTAATGTAATTGTTGATACATTGGTTGGATTAGACAAAGCTTTACGTGAAGGAAATACACAAGAAGCTGAAAAACTACAAAAAGATATTGATGTTCTTCGTGGTGTATTAAAACTTGGAACCGTACCAAGTGCAATGAAACGTTCTGTAGAACTTGCAGGTATTGCCGAAGTAGGTCCAGCACGTATGCCAGTTGAAGAATTATCGAAGGATGATGACGAAAAAATCATGGAAATGTTAAAATATTATGGATTGAGATGATTTCGTTTGAAATCATCTTTTTTTTAGAAAACGAGGATAAATATGGAAAATAAAATATTAGAATTACACGCCAATCGAATCAGGCAAGGAATTGTAACAGAAGTATACAGTGCACAATCAGGTCATCCAGGAGGAAGTTTGAGTGCAGCAGATATTCTTACGGAATTGTATTTTGAACAGATGGATATCAATGAAGAAAATGTGAATGGTATTGATCGTGATCGTTTTGTACTAAGTAAAGGGCATGCATCTCCTGTTTTATATGCGACCTTAAAAGAAAAGGGATTACTTAGTGATGAATTAACTTCATTTAGAAATATTTCTTCAAAACTACAAGGACATCCAAATATGAATTATGTAGCCGGAGTCGATATGTCAACAGGTTCTTTAGGACAAGGAATCAGCTGTGCTGTGGGTATGGCTATTTCAAATAAAGTAGACAATAACGGACATCATATTTATGTATTACTTGGAGATGGAGAGTGTGAAGAAGGTCAAGTATGGGAAGCAAGTATGTGTGCCGCTCATTATAAACTCGATAATTTAACAGCGATTCTTGATTATAACCATCTTCAAATTGATGGAAACATTAAGGATGTGATTGGTCCAGAACCTTTTAAATCTAAATTTGAATCTTTTGGATGGAATGTCGTTGAATGTGATGGTCATGATTTTGATAGTTTAAGAGAAGCATTTAATAAGAAAAAGGAAGATATGCCGACACTAATTATTGCTCATACGATCAAGGGTAAAGGCGTATCGTATATGGAAAACAATTATGCATGGCATGGATCTGCTCCAAATAAGGAACAATATGAACAGGCGATGAAAGAACTTGGAGGTATGGAATAATGGCAACCGCAACAAGAGAAGCGTATGGTAAGGCTTTGGCAAAATTAATTGTAGAACATGATGATATCTTTGTGTTAGATGCCGACCTAACAAAATCCACAAAAACAATTGATGCCAAGAAAGCACGTCCAGAACATCATTTCAATATGGGAATTGCTGAAGGAAATATGATGGCAGTCGCTGCAGGTATGGCCGCCAGTAATAAGGTTGTTTATGCATCCAGCTTTGCGATGTTTGCCGCAGGAAGAGCGTTTGAACAAATAAGAAATAGTATTTGTTATCCAAACTTAAATGTCAAAGTATGCGCAACTCATGCAGGAATTAGTGTAGGAGAAGATGGAGCAAGTCATCAATGTATTGAAGATCTAGCTTTGATGCGTTCTATTCCAAATATGAAAGTGTTCCAACCTTGTGATGCCAAACAGACAGAGGAAATCATCAAAGCCGTTTATTCAATTGATGGACCTTGTTATGTAAGACTTGGAAGATTGGGTGTTGAAGATGTATATGGAGATGATTATACGTTTGAACTTGGTAAAGGAAAAGTATTAAAGACAGGAAAGAAAGTAGCCTTGATTGCGAGTGGTTTAATGGTACAAGAATGTTTAAAAGTAAATAAAGATGTAACAGTTATTGACATGCCATGTATTAAACCCATTGATAAGGAATTGATTGTTCAAACAGCTAAGGCACATGATGTGATCATTACTGTAGAAGAACATAATGTGTATGGTGGATTAGGTAGTGCAGTAGCAGAAGTGTTGGCACCATTAGGACTTTCTTGTAAACAATATATGATGGGAATGCAGGATGTGTTTGGAAGAAGTGGTAAACCAAAAGATTTATTGGATTACTATGGATTGGATGCAAGGCATATAGAAGAGTATGTTGAAAAGGTCGGATATTAAGCTTGTAGTCGTTGATCTAGATGGTACATTGTTAGATTCGCATAAGAATTTAGATTCGAAGATCAAAGAGGTTCTTTTAAATCAAAATTTTAAATTTACCATTGCGAGTGGTCGAAGCATGGTTTTAGTTAAAAAATTTATAGAAGAACTAAATATAGATATGCCTTATATTACAAATAATGGTGCAGAAATTTTTAAAGGAAATGAATGCATCCAAGAATATTCAATACCAAAGGATGAGGCATTTTATATTTTGACTTTGATGCAAAAATATGATTTCGAATGTCATGTGAATACTTATGATTGTATCTATACGATGGGCAAGGTAGATTTAATTCGTCCTTTTCGAAATCGTTTTGAAGGTGTTTTACCTATTCTAGATCATGCGAAGATTGAGCAGATTGTTGAAAATAAGATTAACAAGATGATGTGCATTGATTCGAATCTTTCTTTGTTAGAAAAATTTCAAAGAGAGGTCAATATTTCTTGTAAGCATGCTCATTGTGAAAGGGCAGAAGGAAATGCATTTGTGATTGTGAATAAAGAGGCTTCAAAAGGAAAATCTCTTCAGCAAATAATGGATTTATACCATCTTCAAAAAAATGAGGTAGTTGTATTTGGAGATAATTATAATGACGTGAGTATGTTTAATGTAGTAAACTATTCTGTGTGCATGGAAAATGCAGATGAAGACATAAAAAAAGAAGCAACTTTTATTTGTGGAAGCAATGATGAAAATGGTGTTTCTGAATTTATTAAAACTTATATTTGTAAGTAAAGGATGTGTAGTGTATGGATAAGAATGTGATTATTATAATCATTGCGATAGTAACAATTGTATTAATATTTTTACCAATCGTAATTCGAAAACAATTGTTGAAGAAAATGATTTTAGCTTTGGATCATAAAGATTTTGATACTTTATACGAAATTTTGGATTCAAAACTTTGTGTAAAATCATATCCTTTATTTAATCGTGAATTTATGCGATTAAATGGTTACTTATCTCAAGAAGATGATAAAAAAATTGTTAAGCAATTTGATTATTTAAAATCATTAAATTTGGCACCGAAACAAATGGCTAGTGTATCAACTCGTGGCTTTTATTATTATTTAGAGAAGAAGAATAAAATAAAAGCGGAAGAAATGTTAACTTTAGCTAAAGGCTGTGCAGATGAAAGATCTTATCAAAATATGGAAATTCAAGACAGCATTCTTTTAAAGAAGGAATCAAAATATATTGATGAATGTAAAAAAATGCTAGATAGTATGTGGGATGGAAACTCTGAAATTGGGGAAGATGATAAATATCCCATTGGTACAATGCAATATATGATTGGTCTTCAATATAACTATAAAAAAGATGAAGAGAAT
>CAVBGZ010000053.1:0-15922 GCA_963595075.1 Waltera intestinalis | reverse complement strand
GTGGTTTTGAGTCTCTTTGCGTTGTAACCAAAAGTTCGTTTTGACTAACGTTTTGAGAATTGTGGAGCACGACGAGCTGCTTTAAGACCGTATTTTTTACGTTCTTTAGCACGTGGATCACGAGTAACAAATCCAGCTGCTTTTAATACTGGACGGTAATCTTCACTTGCTTCCATTAAAGCACGAGTGATTCCGTGACGCATAGCACCAGATTGACCAGTGTATCCTCCACCATATACGTTGATAACAACATCGAATTGATCAGCTGTGTTTGTCAATTCTAATGGTGATTTAACTACCATACGTAATGTTTCTAATGGAAGATATTCTTCCAAAGTTTTTCCGTTGACTTCGATATTACCTGTACCTGGACGTAAAAAGACACGAGCAACAGATTTTTTACGACGTCCAACGCCATGATATTGAACAGTGTTAGATTTTTTCATCTTCTATTCCTCCTTATCCTTTCACCTTTAATTCAACAGGTTTTTGAGCTGCATGTGGATGTTCACTTCCTGCATAAACATAAACATGTCCACGTTGAACATCACCTAATTTTGTATGAGGTAACATTCCCTTAATAGCTCTTTCAACCCATTCAACAGGGTATTTTTCCTTCATTTCTTTAGCTGTACGCACACGCATACCTCCAAAGTATCCAGAATGGTTGTAATACTTTTCAGTATTCAATTTGTTTCCAGTCATTTCGACCTTGTCTGCATTGATCACAATTACATAGTCACCACAGTCAACATTTGGTGTAAATGTAGGTTTGTGTTTTCCTTTCAATACATGAGCTACAGTTGAAGCCAAACGTCCTAAAGTTTGTCCGTTTCCATCAACTACATACCATGTACGTGTTACTTCGGCTGGTTTTGCCATTGTAGTTTGACGCATTTTCATTTCCTCCTTGATTTGAGCGTTTACCGGGGCTCAAAAGGCCAGAGTTTAGCCACCTAATATGATATGAAATAATAGAATAAAAGTCAATGCTAATTATTAGAAAATTTCAAGCCATTTTCCTTCAATTTTTTATAATCAATCCTTGGAATATCATCCACCAATTCCACATCAAAATGGCTCAAATAATATTTGGCCTTTATATAATGTTTTTTATCCAAAGCGCTCGCCTCATGCGCATCCACACCAATAATCGCTTTATTATGATATTGTGAAGCAATCTTCCAAAAATTCGCATTCGGATACTCTTCAAAACGCATTATTTCATTACAACGCATACCCGCAATATTAAACTCTAAAGGCATATCCAATTCTTTAGCCGTCTTACAAATGCGATGAAAACCACGCTCAATCGTTTTATTCATCTTTCCCTTTGTACCACGCAAAATCAATTCAGGATGTGCTAAATACGCATACATACCCGTCTTCATACCTTCAATACACGTATCAAAATAAGCACGCATGTATTTACCCTTCGCACCACCTAAATAAATCTTAGTCTCATCCGATTGATAATAGTGATTTCCAAACACCAAGTACTCAATCTCATTCTCGATACAAAAATCAAGCATCCAATCCATATATTTAGGAAAATACTCTGCCTCCATACCAAGACGAATCTCAATCTGATCTTTATATTTTTCTTTTAAATCCAAAACACTCTTCTTATAATCCGGAAAATCTTCCACCTTCATACGAATTCTAGGGATAAAATTTGAATCATACTTCCAACACGAATGATCGGAAAAACCTAAGACCTCATATCCATTTCGAATGGCCCAAAGCACATATTCCTCATCCTCATCCAAAGCATGATGACAACGAGTTGTATGCGTATGAAAATTTGTCTGCCTCACGAATAGTTCACCCCCACCAAATATAAACCACAAGCCTTTGCATTATATCTGCAAGCCTCTTTATCTTTCTGTTCTAAAATCCATTCTACATCACTCGGTTCAATCTTATGCTGTCCAACCGCAATCAAAGTTCCAACCATCATACGAACCTGATAACGCAAAAAGCCAGTCCCCTCAAAAATAAAATGAACCTCATTATTCTCTTCTAAAATATCAATACGAGTAATCGTTTTTACTCTAGGCTTTCTAGGATCGATTCGACTCGATGAAAAACTCGTAAAATCATGAGTCCCCAACAAATAATCTTTTGCCAAAACCATCTTCTCTAAATCCAATTTCTTTGACAAAATATTACGATACTTATAATTAAAAGGATTTTTCGTATCATACGAACAATAATAATCATAACGCTTTGAAACCACATCAAAACGCGCATGAAAACTATCCTCTACCACACTACAATCCACAATACGAATATCTAAAGGCAGTAAAGCATTCATCGCATAGAGAAACTGTTTAGCACTCATCTCTTTCTTTGTTTCAAAATGAAAAACCTGACCAAGCGCATGAACGCCCGCATCCGTTCTTCCACTCGCCACAACATCCACACTCTCTTGCGTGATCTTTTGTAAAACATCCTCAATTACACTTTGAATACCTAAAGCATTCTCTTGTTTTTGCCATCCCGCATAATCATATCCATCATACGAAACAATTGCCTTTAACTTCATAAAACACTAATACCTATACAAGCACATAATACAACCACACTCATCACCAATGAAATATAATCTATATTATGCATCTTTAACACTTTATAACGCGTTCTTTGACGATTTGGATCATATCCACGAGCCTCCATCGCATTCGCCAATTGATCTGCACGATCAAAAGCCGACACAAACAAAGGCACAATCAAAGATAAAATAGCCATGATTTTTTCTTTAATCGTTCCATTCTCCAAATCCACACCACGACTTGCCTGGGCATTCATAATACGTTGTGTTTCCTCAATCAAGGTAGGAATAAAACGAAGTGCAATACTAATCATCATCGCAATAATATGAGCGGGTAAACCAATCTTTTCAAAAGGCTTCAACAACTTTTCAATTCCCAAAGTCAAATCTAAAGGTTTTGTGGTAGCCGTTAAAATTGTTGTGATAATCACCATCAACAATAAACGAACCACAATATACAAAGTCTGATACACCGCATCACTATACACAGTAAACCATCCAAGCTCTAATAGTGGCGTTCCTGTCTTTATCACTAAAATATTAATGATCAATAAAAAGATCATCATCCAAATCATCGGTTTCATTGATCTTAACGCATAAGAAACCGTTAATTTAGAAAGATACAAACTAAAAAGAATAAATACACCAATTACGATATATCCAAATGCTCCTGCAGGGATAAAAATCGCAATCATTAAAAGTAACATAACTAAAATCTTAGCACGAGGATCCATCTTATGAACAACAGAATCCAAAGGCATATATTGACCTAATGCGATATTATTCATGATGGCTCACCTGCTTTTCTATGACATCCACCAAGCTTTTCATATCCATAATATCCGGATCAATTTGAAAACCATTCTTTTCCAATTCCACCTTCAAACGAACAATACTTGGAGGATTGATACCAATCTGTTCTAAATATTCAGGATGTTTAAAGAACTCCTTTACATCCTGTTGTTGTTTTACTTGACCATCCGCCATAACAATCACATGATCACAATATTTCATGACATGCTCCATATCATGCGTAACAAGTAAAACTGTTTTACCTTCCTTCTTATTTAAATTCATAAATAAAGTCATCATCTCTTGCGCACCCTGAGGATCAAGACCCGCCGTAGGCTCATCTAAAACTAAAACTTTAGGATTTAAAATTAAAATTCCCGCAATCGCTACACGTCTTTTTTGTCCGCCACTCAAATCAAAAGGAGAACGCTCCAAATAAGACTCATCCAAACCAACGACAGGCAAAACTTTTTTAACCAATTCGTTTGCCTCCGCTTCAGGAGTACCAAAATTCTTTGGACCAAACGCAATATCCTTTTCAATCGTTTCCTCGAACAATTGATATTCAGGAAATTGAAAAACCAACCCAACCTCTTTACGAAGTTGTTTAACATCTTTAATCTTTAATAAAGGCTGAATATGAAAACCACAAATATCTAACGTACCCGCACTAGGAATCAATAAACCATTTAAATGCTGAACAAGAGTAGATTTTCCAGAACCCGTCTGTCCAATGATTGCGGTTACTTTTCCTTCAGGAATCGATAGATTAATCCCTTTTAAAGCTGCATGTGAAAAAGGTGTATTCGCATTATAAGTATGTTCTAAATTCTTTATTTCAATCGACATAACTTTTCCACCACCTCATCCAATTGACAAACATTCTCTTTAAAAATACCTCTCGCCTTTAATTCCTTAGAAATCTTTAAGGCAAAAGGAATATCCAACATCATTCTTTCCAATTCTTTCTCATGACTAAAAATAGACATAGGACTTCCTTGCATCGCTACATTTCCATTTTCAAGCACAATAACATTCTCAGATTGTGCCACCTCTTCCATATCATGTGTGATTGAAAGAATGGTAATATTTTTTTCTTTATGGAGTTTACGAATCTGCTCATTAATACTCGCCTTACCTTGAGGATCAAGCATACTTGTAGATTCATCAAAAATTATAATATCCGGCTCAATCGCAAGAATACCCGCAATCGCAACCCTTTGTTTTTGTCCACCAGAAAGTCTTGTAGGCTCCGCATGCAAATAATCAAACATTCCTACCCTTTTGGCAACATCTTCAATAATCCCCTGCATCTTTTCTTGTTCTACACAATGATTTTCTAAACCAAAGGCAATATCATCCGCAACTGTCGAACCAATAAATTGATTATCCGGATTTTGAAAAACAATACCCACATGACTTCTTAAATCATAAACCGACTCTTCTGTTAGTTTTTGATCTAAAATCTCAATCGTTCCACTCTTTGCCTCCAACAAGCCAATAATCAATTTTGCCAAAGTACTCTTTCCAGAACCATTATGTCCAATAATTGTCGTATAACTTCCCTTAGGAATTGACAATGAAACATTCTTTAATATATCGACTTTTCCATCATATGAAAAAGTTAAATCTGAAATTTTGATTGCGTCCATCTTTGAACCCCCAACATATATACAAAGCTAAGTTATTATACCATATAAAAAGAACATTATAACCTTAACAAGCCATAATGTTCTTTATTTTTTATTCAACTTTGATAATAACCTGCTGATACTTCACAAGACCATAATGTCCATCGCCTTTCGCCTGAACAATAATATGAATCGTATCTCCTTTTTTTGCGGTTTCTGGAATCACTACACTCGCATTTAATCCATCCTGAACAATCACTACATCTTTACAAGTGCTTGCTTCTTCATAAAAACGATACGTAACATTCGCATTCGTTTTATCATTTGTAGAAACATGGGCATGTAATACAATCGTGTCTTTAGCCTTAGCACAAAGATCTAACCCTTCCTGAATTGTTAAAGTCGGCTTATGTTCACCATCCATATAATTTGGTTTACTCGCCCAATCTATACGAGACGCAAAATCTCTTTGAATGTCACAAACATAACGCCACATGGACTCTAAAGATTGTTTTTTACCATCATAGCCAACAAATTCATCTTCATCAACCATCCACATATTTAAAACTTCACCTTTAGAATTTACTTGATCATACACACGATGGTATCGACCACTCATACCGCCATATTCAAAATTTTCAAGTGTTCTAAATCCCCAATCCAATAAACAAAAGAATGTTGGAGAATCTCCTTCCGATAAGAAATCGTAAGGTTTGGCATCGGTTAAGCCAAGCATTTTAGCACCAAACCACTCACTAGCAACATTGGGATTGGATCCAAATTGATCTTTTAAAGCCTCACCCTCATATACATTGCCATCAAGCCAAGTACAATAACCATCCGCCAATGCACTCTTACCATTCATGATTTCTTTTTTCATGAATGTAGCCTTTATAGTATCTTTACTCTCACACTCCGGCATCATAAACCAAAGATAGGCATAACTCTTCATTTGTAGACAAGTCACAAATTGAATATCTGGCCAACTTTGGGCAATATAATCCACATATGTCGTATCCTGTTGACCACAAGCTGTTAAAATCACCTTTTTAGAAATCGATGCATGCATATCCTTCCAGTTTATAGAATCTTGATATTCATCCTCAATATCCTTTAAAGCGCGCGCAATCGTATTAGTTCCACCCCAAACTTGAATATATAAAGGACGATCATCTTCATCTAAAATTCGATCTTTTATAAGATTTGAACCCTCAGAAGCATAAGACATATCCGATACACATCCTACATTTCCAATTTTTACAATTGAACGCAAATAATCTGGAGTTGGATAGTCTGGATCATGTTTTAAAAGATTTGGATAATCCTTTTCATACGCATTTATCTCTTCCATCATCCAATCGGTTCCTGTCCAACGATAAGGTTCTTCAAAAGAAGTTCCCTTTGTACCATAATCCTTTCCTTCTATAGGTTTTGCACCCTTTAAACCACGCCAATGAAACTTACTTGACGTCTGCACAATACCCTGAAGTTCAACTTCATTTGTATAAAAAAGAAAATGTCTTAGAGAATTCTGATCATCTACCTCAGCATCTTGTGTAATTATTGTACGAATCTTCATAGTTTATTCTCCTAAAAGTTTTTTAATCGCGCCATACCAACGATTCATTTTTTGTTTCCATTCAGAAACAGATAATTCATAATTGTAGTTTGTATATTCTCTAGACGCAAACAATTCTTCCTTTTTATATAAGCCAACGGAGATCCCTGCCAAATACGCCGCTCCGATTGCCGACAACTCTTCTTGAGAAGATACACAAACTGTGGTTCGTGCCATATCACTCAAAAACTGCATCAAGTATTTATTTTTACTAGGTCCACCATCTGCTTTAACTTCGTGAATTGCCAAACCACTATCACTTGCCATCGCATTTAACACATCCGTAATTTGATACGCAATACTTTCTACTGTCGCCTTAACAAGCTCGTTTTTTCCCGTCGTACGACCCATTCCATAAAACATAGCTCTAACATCATCATTCCAATAAGGAGCACTTAGACCTGAAAAGGCTGGAACTAAAATGGTTTCATCCAAATCATTGGCCTTTTCTATACACTCACTTGTTTCGTTTGGAGCTGAAATCAATCCTAAATCATCAATCAGCCAAGTAATAACGGCACCTGCATAATTGATATTTCCCTCAAAGACATATTCTGTTTTTCCATCGATTCTCCAAGCAAGTGAAGTAGCCAAACCATTCGTACTCTTTTTATAACCCTCTCCAATATTCATCATAATTGAAGAACCTGTACCAAGCGTTGTTTTTACCTGTCCCCTTGTATGACATCCTTGACCAAATAAGGCTGCATGACTATCTCCTAACACACCATAAATCGGAATTGGATGATTTAAATACCCTTCAAAATCAGTATATCCAAAACAAGCATTGGAGTCACATACTTCTGGTAAAGAATCCATAGGAATTTCAAATAGATTGCAAAGTCTTTGTGACCATGTACCTGCATGAATATCAAAAAGCTGTGTACGCGAAGCATTCGAAGTATCGGTCTTATATGATTTTTTATTTGTTAAACAATACACTAACCACGTATCTATTGTACCAAAATAATAAGAATTTTTAGGTGCTACATCCTCAAGTAACCATCTCATCTTACAGGCCGGAAAATATGGAGAAAGAGGCAATCCTGTGATATCATAAATTTCCTCTTTATACTCCCTATAACGTAGTGCGACATCTTTTGCACGTGCACACTGCCATACCACCGCATCTTCATAAGGTTTTCCTTGATCATCCCACATCAAAGTTGTTTCTCTTTGATTACTGATACCCAAAGCTTGAATCAAATCTTTATTGATTCCTGTCACATCGATTAATTCACGAACAACCGATATCGTATTTTGGTAAATTTCAATCGGATTATGAGAAACATACCCTAATTCATTCACAATTTGTTTATGTTTCTTATCCACTCTCTTTAATAAAGTGCCTTTTTCATCAAAAAGAATCGCCTTCGTACTTTGGGTACTTTGATCAATACTAATCACATATCCATTCATAATGATTCTTCTACTGTTTTCACAATACCTTCTGCATTCAATCCGTAATACGCAAACATTTCTGTATTTGTACCTGGAATCAAATGTTCATCTGGAAGATTTTTTTGTACCAATCGTTTTGGACAATTTTCAGCCAAAGCCTGCGCAACCGCACTACCAAGCCCACCTTGAGGTGCATGTTCTTCAATAGAAACAACCAGTTTTACATTTTTTGCCATTTTTACAAGTGTATCTGCATCAAAAGGTTTAATGCAATACATATCCATTAATCCTGTAGAAATTCCTTTTTGATTTAATGTTTCCATCGCCTCTTTTGCGTAAGGAACCATTTCCCCACATGCCACCAACAAGACATCCTTTCCTTGACCTAATACATTGGCTTTATTTAATTCAAAATCCATATTTTCATCATAAATATCTTCTGTAGCACTTCTTGAAACACGAATATAAGCAGGATTCTCATCCTCTAATAAAGCCTCTACTAATTTTGCCGTCTGGAAACGATCACTTGGATTATACACACGCATACCCGTTAATGCAGCCATTGCCGCAAAATCCTGACAAGAATGATGTGTCATACCTAAGGCGCCATAACTTACACCACCTGAAATACCAATCAAAGTTACATTTGTGTTCGAATACGCTACATCGACTTTACATTGTTCATAGCTTCTTGTCGTTAAAAAGCTTGCAGGTGAGGCCGCAAATACTTTTTTTCCACAAGCAGCTAAGCCTGCAGAAATACCAACTAAATCTTGTTCGGCAATACCAACTTCAACAGCTTGTTGAGGAAATTCATTAAAGAATGGTGTTAAAGATCCAGACCCTCTTGAATCAGAACATGTCACGACAATATCTCGATCTGTTTTTGCCTTTTCTAATAAAACGTCACAAATAGCTTGACGGTTTGTGATTTTATTCATTTTTAAGTACCTCCTCAATATCCGCAATTCCCTTTTCATATAATTCTTTTGTCACTAAGCCATGATGCCAAGCCTTTTGATTTTCCATATAAGAAACGCCTTTTCCCTTTACCGTCTTGGCAATCACGCAAGTCGGTTTTCCTTTACAGTCTTTCGCATCCTTATACGCTTTAGACAATTGTGAACAATCATTTCCGTCTTCCACTTCAATCACATTCCAACCAAAAGCTCTAAATTTTTCAGCCAATGAAGCAGTAGACATAACCTCATCTGTTGTACCTGAAATTTGGAGTCCATTTAAATCGATTGTGGCACATAAATTATCAAGCTTATATTGAGCAGCGGCCATCATTGCTTCATAAATCGAACCTTCTGCCATTTCTCCATCGCCCATCACAACATATGTACGATATTCTTTTTGGTCCATCTTTCCAGCCAATGCCATACCTACACCTACAGATAAGCCATGGCCTAATGATCCTGAATTGATTTCAACGCCATTTACTTCTGTATTTGGATGACCGATAAACTTGGAATTATATTGAGAGAATGTATCAATGGCTTCTTGTTTATCAAAAAAGCCTTTATCTCCAAGAACTACAAACAACGCATCTGCACAATGTCCTTTACTCAGTAAGAAACGATCGCGATTTGGATCTGTAAAATTATCGGGTCCAACATTCATAATGTCATAATATAAAGTCACTAAAATATCGATGACACTTAAGTCACCGCCTACATGACCCGCTTTTGATTTATACATCATTTCAAGAATATCTTTTCTTAATTCATAACTTTTCTTTGTTAAAAAATCCATCTTATTCACCTCTAATATATGCCTTCACTTCTTCTTCATTCTCATCATATAAATCTGGTTTCACACCAATGTACTTACACGCTTCATATAAAATTGGAACAATATCCTTATGAATACCCACACAATGGTGAATATAAGGTCCTTCTACGATTTTTGCTTCTAAACGTTTCCAGTTTTTAACCTCAACCCAAACATAGGTACCCTTTGTATAAGGTCCTTCTACCCCTTTTGCGTTTCCCAACAACAAGGAATACTCGCCATTATCTCCATCAAAACGACATAAAGTCATTTCGCCATGTTTTGCTTCAAACTCAACGGCACCAGGATAATCAAACGCTAATGGGTATCCAATCGTTGGTTTACATGAAGCACAAGAAATTGGCCATGGTCCGCAATGTTGTAAAAGTTCCGCATTATCATTATCGGGATGACGTACTGTCCAATCCGCAAAGAATGTTCTTGCCTCATCCATGCCTGCAGCTTCTGCCATAACGGCTGTAATTGCTCCATGAATGTCTGTTTCACAAACCACTGGGAATCCTTCTTCATTCAATAAAGAATTGGCTGCACAAGGCATAATTCCAATTTCATCTTGTAAGGCATTCCAACATTGGATGGCTCCAGCGTTACATCCATATTTCGTTGCCAAATTTCGCATAGCCACTTTTAATGCGGCTACATTTTCTAATTGTTCATCATTCAAAGTGACATTAAAGTTTTCTTTACAATAGGCGATTGTTTGATTCACTTTTGTTCCTTCTTCTTTTGCGTTTTTCATTTCACTCGTTAATTCAGGAAGAGGAATAGGGGCAAGTTGAATATTGAATTTTTCTAACAATTCTCCCTCATTACACATTGTTGACCAGAAATCAAATGGACGAGGTCCTATTTGTAGAATACGTGTATTTCTAAAAGCCTTCACAACATTACATACGGCCAAGAAATTTTTTACGCCTCTTTCAAATTCTGGATCTGACAAATTACAATTCGTTAGATATGTAAATGGTATTTTAAAGCGTCTTAATACTTTTCCTGTTGCGAATAGACCACATTGTGAATCTCTTAAACGAATTCCTTCTTCACTTGGTCTTTCATCTCTTGGTCCCCATAATAAAACGGGTACATTTAATTCTTTTGCCAGTCTAGCCACTTCATATTCAGTTCCAAAATTTCCATGAGGAAAGAACAATCCATCTATTTTTTCAGCCTTGAATTTTTCGGCGATCTTTTTACAATCTGTATCATCATGTAAAAGTCCATCTTCAGCGATATCATCAATATCGACATAATTCACATTCATTTGTGTTAATTTTTCACGTGTATAATTCGCATATTCTACAGCAGCAGGTGCTGAAAAAATACTTCTTCTTGTTGGCGCAAAGCCAATTTTAATATTTGCCATTTCTATAGTCCTCTTTCTTTCGCTAAATGTACTGCCAAATCTACTAAGTAATCGGCATCCTCTTTACATACATATCCTTTAGACACTTGCATTTTTGTATTTTTAATACATAAATCACGATAATTCTCTAAACTTCCATAAAGTTCTTTTAACATACTTGCACTAAATGCTTCTTGATAGCCAAACAAAATATCTTTATCTGAATTTGGATTGATAATACTTGTTCCTGGTTCAACCGTACTTGTTGAATTAAAGATTCCAGTTGGATAGTCTAATAAACAAGTCCTTAATCCTCCAATGGTATTTCCAAATGCGTCCTTTAAATTATGTCCTTGTCCATCGGTTTGAATTCGTGGACATGAGCTTGGTCCTACACCTTCTTCTACCCATCTAAATAAGTTTTTAAATCCAGCCGCAAATAAAATTTGTGAAGGATAATTATTCGCTGCTGAATGTTTTCCTACATATTGAGGTAAATGATTGATTCGAATTAAGTCAGGATCATTTTGATAATAATTCACGTAATTATACATTGTGTCATGACTTGATCCTGTCACTTCATAGTTTCGATACATAAAATTGTATTGATCACTATCGTTCCTTTGTGTTGAATAGGCATTCATTTGTGAATTTTCACTCTCTGTCTGCATAGAGATAAATGGTTGTTCTACATATTCTACACGTGTCAATTTGTAACTATAATCTCGAGTCACTTCATATTGATTGACTGGAATCACCCAATGCCTTACACATCCTCCCGCAAAATAACCATCAAATACGCATCCATCCTTTTTCACTTCTTTTCGATACGCAAAACTATTGATGTATCGAACCAAATAGGCTGCTGATTGAGACCACCCTGTTAAGTGAATGTATTTAGGTGCATAGGATTGTAATGGATTTAAATCTGAATTATCTCTTAATGTCCAAGCTAAATCTGTCAACATGTCCCAAAATAATCCTGGTTCATAGTTGATATCAATGTCGGGTAAATTGCCTTTTTTATAGGCGTCCTCTAATTCAAATTCAAATGGATCTTTACATGGATTAGGCCAACTTAAACATTCGTATCTTTCTTTATTAAATTCGACCAATTTGGCAATGGTATTTGGCTTTGAAGTAATACCTACATAGATATCTCCATCTCGAATCAACTTTCGATAGCCTAAAATCCACATTCGATCAATTTCCATAAATGATGTTGGATTGATAATTTCAACGACAACATGTCCACTAAATTTTATTTCTTCTTTTGGTGCTCTAATAATGATTCGATTTGTATAAGGGACATCCTTTGTTTTAATGTCCACTTCTCCCATTTCACCAACCGTTTTATACACATTGGCTGTACCTTTTACATAGTATTCCTTTTCTACATATCCTTGTTTAGATAGCTGTAAATAGCGTTCTGCACTCGCAAACGGATAACTATCTTCTGTAATCGGTACTTCTATTATGTTTGTAATCACTAGCGTAGTGCCTCCTTTTCTTACAACTAAAATTTATAATTGAACAAACTTAACTTCAATAGATTGTTAAGTTAAATAACTAAACTTTTAACTTAATTTATAGATTTTATTAAGTGTTCCTTTTATAATATAGATACGGAGGTACTACAACATGTCTATTACTGCTAAACAAATCGCAAAAGAATTAAACATCTCACCAGCGGCTGTATCGATGGCACTAAATAATAAGCCTGGTGTCAGTAATGATACCAGGCGTAAAATTATCGAAACAGCTAAAGCAATGGGGTATGATTTTTCAAAGAATGAATTCTCAAAATCCGAAACAAAAACAATTGCCTTTGTCTTTTTTCATAAGAATTTTGTCTTTGATACACCATTTTTCACAGAATTAGCCACAAGTATTGAGAGTACTGTAAAAGAAAAGGGCTATAAATTAGCGGTTTACCATATTCATGATTTAGATAATATTGAAGAACAAATTGACTTAATTCAATATAGTGGATGCACCGGCATGATTTTACTTGGAACCATTATGTCAAGTGAACAAATTAAACCTTTTGAAAATGTAAAAATCCCTATTGTTTTATTAGATACATATATTCCAGGGGCCAAGATGGATTGTGTTGTGATTAATAATGTGGAAGGGGCAAGAAGTGCAACGGATTATTTGATTCGAAAAAGAAAGGCACAACCTGGCTATTTACATTCATCTCAATATTTCCATAATTTTGAAGAAAGAGGCGATGGCTTTTTTAAGGCTGTACGTCAAAATGGAATGCCTACCTCAAAATCCATCGTACATACGTTATCCCCTTCTGTAGATGGAGCTTATGCCGATATGATTGAACTCATCAACAATAAAGAGCCTTTAGCGAATTGTTACTTTGCGGATAATGATGAAATCGCAATCGGTGCGATGCGTGCTTTTAAAGAAAAAGGATATAAAATCCCAGAAGATATCAGTATTGTTGGCTTTGACAATATGTCTTATTCCCTCTATGTAGATCCCCCATTAACAACCGTTAATGTCCCTAAAAGCTATATGGGAAAAATCGCAGCCAATCGCTTAATTGAAATTATGAGTGAAGAGTTTCATTACACTACAAAAATCGAAATTAATACCAACTTAATCATTCGTAAATCAATAAAATAGCCAACGAAATTTCGTTGGCTGTTTTTATAGGATATGAACCACAACTTGACCATAAGAAGTCATAGGTGTTGTCGATTGATCTTGTGCACGTAAAATGAACACAATATATTCTTCTGCTTTTGCATCACTAGGAACCATAAATCTAGTACATTCTTTCCAAGGTTCAAACACACGAATCATTTCATCTCCTGAATAAGTTGAAAAACGATCAAAATGTTCCCAAATCACAGAATACGCATCTTCATCAGGATCTGTAACTTTTGCCTTTAAATCTACAATTTCACCAGCTCTAGCATATAAATCAAGTGTATCCATTTGTACAATCGGTGCATGATTGGCATCTTTATATTCTGAATAACACCATTTTGCTCTTGCGGCAAAATCTTCTTGATACGCTTTAATAAATGGATTATATGAAATACCTTCTCCACTCATCACATTGCCAGCGCTTGGCTTTTCTTCTTCATCTGAAAATAATCGTCCAAGAATCGTTGGATAGGCATAATTTTCCATTCCTCGTAATCCAAATTGAAACAATGGAATGTATGTATTACTATCGCCTTCTCCAATAAAATCATAAGGATCCATGTGAATTGGTGTTGTACCCGGAAAACCAAAATCCAATACAGATGTTAATCCAAATTGATATACATCCGCTTCTCCCTTGATTTTTCTTCCATCTCCCATCAAATGATAGGCATCCATTAACGTTGAAGTGTGATTATGAATATTTTCAAGCATCCACTTTCCTTTAAACATATCTACGCAATCCTTTTGTGTTGCGTTTGACGCATTATATACACCATAATAATATTCAGGTGATAGACATACTAAATCAGGGTATAACTCATGAATATGAGAGTCTAAATAACTATTATCTTGTCCGACATGTTTTGATACACCTAAAATACGTGCTTTAGAAACCACTTTTTTATATATAAATTCCCATTCTTCTTTTTCATGATATTCATCATAGATTGATAATAAAGCACGAACAATGGTATTGACTCCACCCCATGACTGTAAATAAAGAGGTTCTTCATTATCATCTAATAAATAGTTTTTAATTAAATTTGATCCTTCTGTATCAAAGCGAACGTCCCCTTCAAATTCAATGTTTCCATATTTAGTAATTTCAACTAAATGTTCTGGACTTGGAAAGGATGCATCATGTTTTATAAGATATGGATACGCATCCGCATAAGGGCCTTTCCAAAGATTCTCAATCCATCCTATCGGGAAAGGACGAAACTCTTTTAGGTCTTTTCCATTCGGATCTGGACCATAAGAAGTTCTAGGTCTTTCAAGCCCTGCATGTCCACTTGTTCGATAATGAGGTGTAACTTGCCCTAAAGTATGAATTCCGTCTCCATTAAAGTGATATTGACTCGATGTATAGACAACACCAAGTAAATCGATTTCATTTAAGTATAAAGATAAATGAATCATAGAATTCATATCGTCTACTTCCATATCGGTTGTGATGATTGTTCTTACTTTATTCATTTATTCACCTTTTGGTAATTTGAAACAGATTGTGGCTCAATAAAATCATACGTTTTTCCTTCCACTGGTTCTGTAATGATCAACATCGTACTTGTATCCAAGCCAGCATCTTTTACTGTATTCCAATTTACTTCTACCATTGGTTGTCCTGCTTTTACTTCTTGACCAACTTTCGCAAGCATTTTAAAGCCTTTACCATTTAAAGATACTGTATCAACACCAATATGAACTAAAACACCTGTTCCATCTTTCATACGCACCGCAAAAGAATGTCCTGTCGCAAAAGCGACTTCAACCTTCCCGTTCACTGGTGAGCAAACTGTCTTTCCTGTTAGTTGAAACGCGATTGATTTTCCCATGACCTCTTGAGCAAACATCTCATCACTTACACTTTTAATGTCGACAACCTCTCCAATACCCAAAGATACAATCGCATCATCTTCAATTTCAGGTAAATCTATTGTTTCGTTTTTTCCAAATAATTTATCAAATAATCCCATACTAGTCTAAATCCTTTCCATTTGATTCAATCACTTTCTTATACCAATAAAATGAATCTTTCTTTCTACGACCTAAGTCACCTGTACCATCATCATATTTATTGACATATACAAAGCCATAACGTTTGGCCATCTCTC
>CAVBGZ010000052.1:0-15990 GCA_963595075.1 Waltera intestinalis | reverse complement strand
GTCCAATAATAGAGTAAAATAACTATTAAAATCAAATTTATTATATTCTTCTTTGTAATTAATCATCAACGATAACTTTAATAATTCATATAAGCTAATAGAATTTCCACGAGATAGAATAAACTTAATATAATCTCTCATTTTCTCTGCAAGAGGTTCTGAATAATTTATAATATCGCCAGGAGTCTTGCACAGTTTATAAAATAAATCTTTGTTTTTATATGTCGTCAGTGAACTTAACTTTACTAAGTCTTCTTTAGAATACTCTGCAAAATACTCTTTTCTACATCTATTTAGTATTGTTGGCAATACTCCAACGGTAGACTCTGCGAATAAAATAATATGAGTAGTATCTGATGGCTCTTCAATAAACTTTAAAAATTTATTTTGACTCTTTTCTTGTAAATCTGACAAATTAATAATATATATCTTATCAACAGGCGATACTTCATAGTCGACCAAGTCTGAGGCAGAGACATCGGAAGAAATTGTAATAATATCAACGTTATTTTTTTTAGCGTAATCAGAAATAAGTCGATGCTTTCCACAACCACGTGGACCAATCAGCAGTAACGGATTTGGAAGCGATCTTATATTATAAGAAAACAGCTTATCAATAAGTGCTTTTTGACCAACGAATTCCATAGTTAACCTCGACAGAATTTAATAAAAGACGCCTCAATTGTATTTACATAAGAAGTATCATATTTAACTTGTTGCTTCAGAGTTAAAAGCATGTCCAACAGCTGATTAAAAAAATCTTTATCATTTTTACTTTTTTCGATAGTATACTGCACAACGCTGTTATCAGCGGTTGCGAGATACTCCGGAATATTTGTGACCGAGATATTATCGAATAAAGAAAATTTCATTAAATCTAATATAAATGTCATATAGATATCTAAGAATTGTCTTAAATCTTTACTGTTATTTACCAAATTGTCACAGATTGCAAGCATGTCTTTTTCATTTTTATCTTGAAATGCCCAAGTAAGTTTAAACATAATTTCAAAATTTGTATTTCCGAGAATATCTTTAGTATTATCTAAACGCAGATCAGTGCTGAAATCCGCACATTTATCGAGATAGGTTAGCGCATCTCTCATACAACCCTGACTCAATTTGCTAATTAATTCACAAGTTTTTTCATAGTTTGTAAAGCCTTCTTGTGAACACACATACATAAGTCTATCCTTAATTTCACTAGCAGGAATCTTGCTGATATTGTATCTCTGTACACGATTTAATATTGTCTGCGGTATTTTATTTGGTTCAGTAGTACAAAAAATAAAAATAGTATACTTAGGAGTTTCTTCGATTCCTTTTAAGAATGCTTGCCATCCTTGAATTGTAATAGACTGACATTCATCAATGATTAAAATCTTATATTCACCAACCAAACTTCTTTGACTAGCGGAATCAATAATAGCACGTACGCTATCAACGCCGTTATTAGATGCAGCATCAATCTCGATCGGTTCACCTAAACCGTTATTTATCTTGCTGGCAAAAATTCTGGCGCATGTAGTTTTACCACAGCCAGAATCTCCGGCAAATAAATATGCGTTCTTATATGCTTTCTTTTCAACAACTCTATTCAATATTTTAACAGTAAGACTATTTCCACAAACTTCTTCAAAAGTTTTTGGACGATACTTTGTTGCTAATGTTTTATACATATTAGTTTTCTCCTAGTTTTTCTATCTGTTTCATACCATCAATTGGAATCCATCCTGACCACAAAGAATCTAAATCAAGTTTATTCTCGCAATCATAGTCTCTTCCATTAATATACACCATCTTACCTGTTACTTTTGTGATATATATTTTCATGTATTTTGACTTTGGATAGCCACCGTTGTTCCAATTTACTGCATAAATCGAGTTTGGTTGATTATAAATCTCATTTGCGATCTGTACAAGATAACTACTGCCAAGATCAAATTTTGGCTTCGAATATTTTTTTATAAAATATGAGTTAGTCTTTTCGTCATAGTTTGATAAATCTGCATAAGTGCACATATCTAACTGTTTCTCAATATAATCGCACATATCTACCTCCATGCTATAATTAATATACAATCTAAAAGAAACTTAAATTAAAAAAAGAGACGAATTAATACGCCTCTTTTTATTATTATTGATTCTTACTTTTTAAATAATCAAGTAAGTCTTGAAATAAAATTTCATCAATAATATAATAGTTTTTATTATATGGATAATCTGGTCCGAAATTAATAACTATAGCTGAGTATTCTTTGCCCATTTGAATACTCTCTCTTATTTGCTTATCAAACCACTCTTTTTTTATTGAAATTGACTCGGAATTAGTTGTCTTAGTCTTGCATTCTAATGAAAACAGATCGGTTAATACGTCTGATTTTTGCAAAGCAGTAGCGCCGGAATTTTTAGTCTGTCTGCCGCTTACCGCTTTAGCCACTGCTTTTTCTTGGCGTGAACTGTAATAGCGCGTCGGTTTTCCAGCATCTGCTTTATTATTTACTCTAAATGAATTCGACATTTGTTATCGATTAATCAGCATCGTCGGCCGAAAGTGCTTCAGCTGTGGTCATTTCAGTTCCGCAGATACCGTCTTCCTGCGCCATCAAATCATTAATTATTCCTTCATCGATAAGATCGAGTTTCTTCTTTGATCTAGACAAATATTCATTAATCATTTTTGAAAAACTTTCAACGAAAGTCGGATGCTCTTGTAAATAAGCAATGAGCATTTTCTTAGCCTCGTCTCCAGATTTTGCCTCAAATACCAAATCTGTTCCTGTCTCGACATCTTTATATGTTTCGTTTGTTAATAAGTTTACTAACTCAAAAGACTTATTTGTTGGCGTATTGATAAATCCAGCTTTAAGAGCGACCTCAAGAAGATCAAAGATAGTATCAACGCCTTTATTATATCTAATAGTAATAAAACCACCATCTTTGCCAATCGCACCTAGACGACTTTTAACAATGGCAAAATGTAATCTAATTCCGTCTACTTTATCATCGACCTTAGACTGAGTTAAGTCTGTCTTATCTCCACGGGTATAAGTTCTAGTGCCAAAGCGTACTTTTAAACTTGGAAAGTACTTAAGCGCATATCCACCTGGTTCAGTATAAGTTGTACTAAACATGCCCTTTTCAACAGTAACTTGATTAATGCACAACAAAATATTATTACGTTTTGGAAGATACATCATCATTTGTTTAATAAACTTGCCAATCGGTTTAGCGACGCTCGCTCTCTGACCGTTATCCTTAACAAAATCATTGTCCAAATCTGCCTGAGAGATTAATGCTCTCGTAGAATCGATAACGATCATGCCGATATCATCGGTTTCTTGCATGCTAATGAGATCTTGGAAAATCTCTTCTGCAGAACGCCCTGTGCAGTCATATCTTTGGAAATGTTCTGGATCATAACTAATATCTGAAATTGTTTGAAAATAATCACTTTGAGTTAGAAGAGTATTTTCTGCGTCTACATACACACAAACCTTGTCGGGATTTTCTTTTTGATATTGTGCCATCGCGATAATAGCGGCAGTACTCTTACCGCTGTGCTCAACTCCAGAAAAAGTAATAATCTGTCCATATGGCAGACCGCCTTTAAATGGAAGATCAAATCCGAGAGTATTTAGTGATAATTTCTTAAGATTTTGAGAAAAATTGCCTGATCCCAAAATATCCCAGTCTTTACTCGCTTGATTGATCTTCTTAATAACATCTTTCATCGATAATTTTTTCTCTGTTGCCACAATCTTTCTCCTTTTTTATATTTATGTGATAATATACAACAAAACTATTCCATCAAAAGTCTATCTTTTTCTGATCGTGGGCTGCTGGATAATTTTGCTTCTGCCGCTCTTGATATTTGAATGTTTTGAATAGTATTAACTAACCTATGTGCTTCATCACATTTTGTTTTTAGAATATTAGCGGCAGTGGTATATATCATAGAAATCGCTTGCTTTGATACGTTATCTAGAATAGATTGCTGCTTTTTCGTTTCCTGTGCACCAGTGGTAGATGAAAAAGAATTTGCAAGCCCTTCTTTATACAAAGCCTGTGCACATAGATCTTTTAATGAGCTATATTCTTTAATCTCGCTAAGTCTATATGCCTCTACGCTAAGCTTCATTTGAAAATCCCACAGCTCTGTATTAGAATATAAATTAACGCCTTTTGCTGATAAAAGCTCAACGATATCATCAATAGGTTTTACAACTTCATTAATAGTAGCGCTGACAATTTCTTTTAGTTGTTTATAGCTTTCTTCCACATCTAACAAGGCTTGATTATTTTGATCTAAATCCATTGATATTGCTAGCTCGCTTTCTTTGTACTTGAAATGATGTTTTCTTTTTTACAAATTTCATATAAATCCATCATTCGTTTATCTGAATAGCTTATAGTAAAAATGCACCTGTCAAATCCATTTGCGGTAAAAATATTTTTAACTTCTTTTAAAATATTAGAGGCTTCTTTTGGATCTATAGCATCACAGTTAACATTTATAAGATACTCTTTATTCTTATCTAATTCTTGCGCAGACCATTTAGCACCAACTTCTCTTAATTCTTCGTCCATATTAACCTCCATTTAAAATTACGTTAAATATCTAATAAGCATTTATAGTCAGAATCTAAAAATACTCTCTTTTTGATAGACGGTATTGTAAGTATATTATACTCTTTTTGGTCGAGCATTCTTACTCCAATAGATTTTTCGCCATTTTTAATCATTTTTTCCATTTCATTTATTTCTACTCAAATAACAGTATCTTTGTCTGATAATCAAATTATAACCCCAGGGTAAACTCCTGGAATATTTTTATACTGTAATAATCGACCGTACTGCGATATTGCAGTAAATGGAATACTTGCCCCTTTATGCTCTTTACACTCTATTAAAAATAATTTACCAGATGTAAAACAAATAAAATCACACGGATTAGCAGATGTCTGCCCATAGCCAGACATTTGGTCGGGCAGACGATAAATAAATGAGTTTGGAAAAGATTTCTTTCAGTTCTGTCTAAATATTGCCTCAAATTTCTTTCCAAGCGATGTCGATGACATTTTAGAATTCTTTTATCAAGTTAGAAACTTGACCTCTTGTGATAATGGCAGCTTGATGATTTCCACAATTCAAAGTGATATGTTCTAATTTAGTAGAAGACAAAATTGCAGCCAAATCGTTTAAATTAATGGTCATATCGTAAGAAGAAGTAATTACGCTGTTATTCTCAACAGAAACGGTTTCAGTGTTGTCAAATGAATCAGAGATAGTAACGGAATCTTTACTAATATGGACGATGCCTTTTATATATGCACCACACTTTTCTACGCTATTCTTAGTAAATTTAATTAATCTCTGAACAGCGCTATTTAATGCAAAGGTAGATAGTACAACGGAGTAATTATATGTATCGCTAATATAAGTCTTTGTTGCACTCAATGGCGCAGAAATTTTTGCCAAAAGAACATCGCTGCAATTAATCAATGCGGAGACCTTAGTATCGTTCGACATAAAGCACACAACTGTCATAAGTTCTCCGGCAGAATTAGATTTATGTCCTAAATAAAAATCAACGTCTGTATCGAATAATTTAAATAACTTAACAATTCTATCAGTTAACAGCATTCTAACTGGCTTTTCAAGCTGAAATTTATTTAAGCAGGCACCAGTTGTAAAGGTAAAACAGCAAGTTTCATCGATATAATATAATTTTTGAAGCTCACTAACCTCAATAGAAGATTTAGCTTTTGCAATTTCTTTACCGTTTACGTCTAAAATGCTTTTAAGAATATCATTACTAATTGTCATATTGACGGTAGTGGTATCCGCGTCAATTGTTGGAAGCTCCATTAACTTATCATTTTCATAAATAACTTCAATTTTATAGCTGCTCTTGTTACTCTTTACAGATAGATACTGATCGGTAACATTTAATTCAAATGTATCAGTTGTGATACTCGAGACTAGATCTAAGAAGCTTACAGCATCTACTACAGTACGAGATTCTAACTCACCATCGACTGGAAATTTGACAGAAACATAAAATTCTTTGTTTGTCACATTCATGTACAAAAATCCATTATTCGTAAAAAGTTCGAGATCTCCAGCAGATTTGTCAGTTCCTAATGCGACCAAAATCTTACTTGCGGTAGTCTGAAATTCTTTTGTCTTTAAAATCATCTAATTGTTTTCCTTTCTTTAGTTACGGTTAGAATACCAAATCAGCGCCTTCAGTACAAGATTTATATATCGCTTCTTTTGGAAATTCTACATATTTAGTATACAACTTTTCTAACGCATCATCTCTACTTAATGGCGAAATATTATTTTTAACATCGCCTGTCATTAACTTTTTAAACTCTTCTTGCAAGGAAGCAGAAGCTTCATCACAATACCATCTATTTACATTATACGGATCGCACTTCTGTGGAACATTATAATCTGAATAAATAGTTTTTGGCGTATTAATCATAATATCTGGCAATAACTTTTCTACTTTGTCCGCATAATACTCTGGACATTCTACCAATAATTCATCGTGAACAGGAATAATAAGCTTTGCTTTATAATCTTTCATTTGTTTATTATTATAGATATTGACCATAGCAACTTTTGTGAGAGTTGCAGCGCTACCTTGAATTCTTGCGTTAAAACATTGACGCTCTGACTGAGCAATTCGACCCGTATTTGCAAAAATATTGCACGGCTGATCAGGAACTGCGATTCCAGTATCTTTCTCAATCTTTGTCAGCGTTTCTTTTGAGGCCATTGCTGGATTTTGTGCAGTTTTCTGTAAAGTTTCTAACATTTTTTTTGACAACTGATCAGCATCCGGATTTTTATACTTAGCTCGATTAATATATGCGTTAATAATACCAAGCCACGCATTCTCTGCGGTGTTTTTTCTATCTTTACAGATAAAAAATGGATTAAAATTCGGATCGGTTTCTCCACTTTTTTTAATAATCTTAACTTCGTACTTTGGTAAAAAATAGTCCGGCAAATGACGACGCCTACCGACAAAATCTTCTACATATCCGTGCTCTTTTAAAAACTGCTTTGAGTAGTCGATCGCGGTTTTAACTCCAGAGAAATCTTTAAAAAAATTATCCAAAAGCTGCTGACCTTCTTCTGGAGATTTATTCAGTCGTGCGCCAGCAGTTGCGCCACCCATGCCGTATGTGGCGGCAAGATTTAAAACTTTACCGACAGAACGACGCTCTTTTCCAGCAGGATTCTTATGCGTTTTGTTTCCAGCAATTACTTTTTTGCCGTCGATCTCAAGTTCCGTGCCTTCAGGCCAAAACTCAAGATTGTCTTCATAATTGTTATTAAAAGCCGATCGCGCAATCATCGCGTATAAGTCTTTGCCCTCATTATAAGCGGTGAGCATATTTTTATCTTGTGATAAATATGTAGTCATACGAGGCTCTTGCGCGGAGTAATCTGAGCCAATAATTTTATATCTAGTTCTTGTATTAATTGTTCTACTCATATCAATATGTTTTCTCTTTTCTATTATACAACTAGTCAAAAGTTTAAGTAGAGTAATCTTTAGATTTCTAGCGCATACTCTCTTGACGTTGGATTATAATTAATATTTTTTACAGGAACCTCCGCACCATCCACTAATATTATAGTGCCTTTTTGAATGTCTCTGCAATATTTAAATCCGTTTGTTGTCTCAACTTCAGTAAATTCTGGGACAATAAAGGTATTATCTACATCATTAATTACTCTTGTATCAGTTTTCGCAACAAAAAGCATACGGATATTTTTTGCATGAGATGGAATATTCTGAATATTAATGCCAGAAACGACCACAGGTTCATTTTTTGTCTCGTCATAGTACTTTATCTTTCCACCAGAAGCGTAACGGCCCGTGTCTGTGCCAAGAGAGTTTAAATGGAATCTAATTCTATGATCTGGCCAATGCTCAGCGAGTGTCGGAATCGTCTCAATATATGTCGTGAGCAATTTATTATAACCGCGAAGCGTCAAGATTAAGCTGCACAGATCATATGCGGCAGAATAAGTTTCTTTGTTGCCAACGCCGCTGATATTGGCCTCATCTACATCTGCGCCTGCTTCAAATTCATCCGCAATATCTTCTACTGAAATTTCTTCTTTTTTATCAATCTGTCCTTTTAGCCAATCTTTTAGCGCCTTCATTTCTTCTTCACCCGTGCCCCTAGGAGATTTTTTACTTACCGTTGGACACTTTAGTACATCATAAAACAAAATCGCTAATTGAACTGGAGATGAAATATTAATCGGATCGCTGAGTTGATCGGCTTTTGGCTTACCCCACTTGAATCTATTTCCAGCAGAGTCAGTTTCTGGATATGCTTCTTGAATTTTTGCGAAAGACATTTTCGTTTTTGCCGGAACGTATGCTTTGGTTTTAAACCTCGCGTCTGATTTTGGGTCAAGCAGCCAAGAGTTGATTGCTGGTTTGATATTAATGAGTGCGCTGGTTATCTTATCATTGGTCTCTTCAATAAGCATATTATATTTTTCTTTTAATTTCGCACCGTAGTTTAAATCGACTGCAACACCAGTAAGCTCCATCTCAGCAGTGATAGTCACAATAGGCATCTCAACATTTTTAAATAGCCAATAGAGACCTTTTATTTCTTTTCCAGATAATTTATCTACTTCTGGTCCGCATGCTTCTAGAAGCGGTTTTTGATATAAATAAAGACGATCCGTCATCAGTGAGTCCGTTGCGGCATAATATGCGAAAATATCTGGGTCAACAATCGCGTATGGAATATCTGCGAATAACATGGAAATGTCATATTTATCTTGAGTTTGATCAATATGATTAATATACTGATCTTTTAAACCAGCGCTTTCATTTTCATCTAAGAGTCTTGCGGCAACAATCGTATCCCAATCTGGAGGAACGTCAACACCGCAGGTACATTTTATTACTTGATAATCAAATTTTCCATTGTGCATAATTCGAAGAATTTTTGAGTTATTTACTCTTTGCAATTCTTCATTAATATCGTTCTCAGTACACTGATCTGTCAACTTTTCATTCGAGTCCGGATTGACGTGATTAATAGGAATATATGCTTGTTTGCCTCCAGGATAATATAAACACAGTCCCATAATCTTACATGTGACTGGGTCAAGAGAATTATTTGTTTCGGTATCAATAGCAATTCTTCCAGACTCAATCGCAGAAGAGATATATTCATGAAATGCGGTTTTATTTCTAATAACAACAATGTTATCTTTTTGCTTTCCTAATTTCTTAATGACGCGATCTTTAATCAGTGCAAGTTTGTCTTTAAGCGGAATAGTTTTTTTCTTAAGGTATTTCTTTGCGTCTTCATCACTAAATTCGGTAGTATCTACTTCGACAACTTGTTTGCTAAAAGTTTGTTTGACTGTAAATTCATCACCGAAAATATTATCAATAGTCTGTTCTTTTTGTTCTATTTCACGTTTATGCCTCCTAGTTGTTTTTTTAGGCGTAGAAGTTTTAGCTGATTTCTCACTGTTCGTATCATTAATAGTAAATAAAGTATTCATAATATAAACCTCCATTCTTAAATATATTATACAAATAAAAAGACGGTTATTTACCGTCTTTTTATTTATTATTAGAATCTAGAGAATCTATTAGAAAGAAAATCCACCGAATTTACGTTCAGGCTTAGGAGTTTCAGTAGTTGTGGTCGGCATAGTCGGTGCTGCTACAGGAGCAGGAGCGACAGTCTGCGTCACAACTGGAGCGGCTGCGGCAAAAATTTCGCTATTTGGAGCAACTTTTTCAAGCGGTGCGCTATAAGCCGCGGCATTTGCAGATTGAGCTGACGCTTTTGGCGCAGCTAGATTAATATATCCATCAGAATCTCTTGACTGCGTATTCACTGTATTGGTCGGAATTTGACTTTCAGGGAAAATACCGGTATCAAGATAGATTAGCATCTCAGCCGCAGTCTTTGTATAATAGCTCTTCTTTGAAATATCAAGACTATCAAATGCACTGAAATCGTTTGGAATCATATCAGGTCTGAAGACTGTTGGAATAGCATAATCGATAGAATAACGAGTATCTCTAGAACCTGCCGCGCCAGCACGAGTAATAGTAAACAAGCTTTCTCTTAAATTACCATAATTCGTCATCTTGCTCTTTAACTCACCGGCAAAACCTGCAGGTCTTTCCCAAATAACAGGAACTGGTGCAGAATATGTATTAGTAATTTTATCTTTATAAGAAACAAGCATCTCAATATAGACTTTCTTAGCAGTTTTTCCAATAGAAGTATTACCAGCAGCAACGGCACGACAAAATGGACATTCATCGTCCTTACCATTAAATGAACGCAAACAATTAACTTTCATAAAACGGCCGCCTACCGTCAATGAATGAACGGTTGCAAAGTACAGATCATCGATAGTAGTACAATTAAATCTAACTAGTGCGGTATCGCCGTCATTTTTAAGCGAAAACCATTCAATCTTAACACCAGAAGTGCTTGGCTTGTTTGAAGCATACTGCGAATAAGTAAACTGACTCATAATTTAGTTTCTCCTTTTTATATTATTTTCGTACAAATTATAATACGTTTTTTATCTTGAACTTTGTATAGTTTTATCAAAAATTTCTTTACTGAGATCGTTAATATCTTTATATGGTTTTGGAATATTAACATCTACTAAAAATATTCTTTCTGATACTTTATCATGAAATAGCTTATTAAATCTTTTACCGGCGGCGTCATTATCAAACATTAAATATAACGTTGTAATTGTTGAACGATTTATTTGCTCTATTTGAGTATCCGATGGCGTTCCTAGCATTCCAATTGCAGGAAACCCATATGTCCATGCAGTAAGAGTATCAAAAGGCCCCTCAGTAACAATAGCGGTTTTAATATTATTTTTTACTATCTCATTAAGACAGTAAACAGGCTTTTCTACATTCTTATCTAAATAAAAAGTTTTAGTGTCAATACTTCTTCTCGGTGTCATAATGAGATTTCCACTAATATCGTAGCAAGGAAAAATTACTTGACGATATTTAGAATCGTATTTAATATTAAATTTATCACATATTTCACGAGTTAATTTTCTTTTTGCTAAGTACGGACACCAGTTTTGGTATTCATCTAATGACCTCGGATCAATCGAGTTATTACTTTTTACAGAATTTATCTGTCGAATAGAACGATTTATGCAAATATCATCGGCAAATAACTGTTTTTTAGAAATATATTGATAGTCAAAATTAGACTTTAACCAATCAAGCGCTCTTTCTTCTGAAGAACTTAGACATAAAGCAACAAAATATAAGAACGTTCCCTTAGTACCACATCCAAAGCAATGAAAATATCCTAATGGAGCCCCATCTTTATTTATTGCAATATGGCAATCGGGGTTTGCCTCATGACCGCCTTTATGCTCGTCATTCGGGCAAGTGATAATAATCTCATCCGGCTTATACTCGACATCTTTAAGTTTACCATTAGTAAGTGTAAGCCGAAGTTTTTCGATAATTGATTCAATAGTTGTATTAAAACAAAAGTTGCTAATAATTAAGTTATTCATAAATTATTATACAACCATTATTCGTTGATTTTAAAAAGAATCATCGCTATTTGCTTGCGGTGTATATGAATTTTGTAATTCATCTAGCTCTTCACTAGATGTTATAGAATCTTTTTCAGAAGGCAAATATTTAAAACTGCCGGTATTAAAATCAATAGCATATTTCAATCGTCTTCCGTCGCCGCCATCTCTAGCCTTAACAATATCAATAGCCAATTCCATTACAGCATTGCCATAATTATCAAACAAAGTCGTACTTGGCGCCTTATCTAACATCAAAAGAGTTGTGGCGTCTTGTGGAAGTCTGTCAGACAATCCGATCTGTGTAGTATCTTTTGAACCATCTTCATTTTTAGTACGATTCATCTGTGCGACTAGGATAATCGGCATTCCAGATAATACTTGCCAATTCTTGATTGCTTTTGAGATGTTTGCAACGCGTTCATGCATAACTTTTGATCCACTAGTATCTTCAAGTAAAGATGCTTGATCAATAAAAACAATGTCTGGTTTAATAATCTCTGCTGCAGATTTGAGCGCATCAATTGTAGCAGGTCCATTAAGATTTTTAGGTTCAACTACAATAAAATCGCCTTTACTCATTTTAGGCAAAACTTTAATATAATTTTCATAATCGTTTTTAATATCTGAATAGCCTCTAGTTAAGGCAGAATTTTTAATATTGCCATTAAGAGTGTCAAAACGATAGCCGACTTTCTCAGCGGTCATTTCTCCAGAGTACATCATAACTCTAAAACCCTGCTTATAAGCGGATGTAGCCATCTTATCTAGAACCCAGGATTTTCCAACACCGGTTCTAGCTGAAATAATCATATACTCATTTTTACGGTCAATACCGCCAATAATTTTATCTAGTTCTGGCAGACCTGTACTCATATAATATGCTTCTTTATTATTTAATTTCTCATTATATGCGTCAAAACGTTCGTTTGCATCTGTGACTAAACTGGTATATGTAATACCCGCAGAATCAGAAAAATCTTGTGCAGACTGCTTCCACAAACTAATTGCAGTATCAATGTTACCCTCTTCCACTAATTTTTTAACTTTATTAAAATTGTTAGCAAGATATGCAGTATTATAATCTTTTCTTAGTTCTTGTAATAAAAAAGAAATTGGCTCATTAACATCTGCGATAGTAAAAGAAGTAAAAGCATTTGCAAAAGTTAGTCTATCTGGAACAGAATTAAATTTCTCATAGTGTGCTTTAATATAATTAAATTCAGCACGATAATCAAAGAAAAAATCTGCAGTCAAGTTATTCTGTGAAATTATTGGATAGTCACCGGTCTGAAGAACCTTATTTAAAACCTGAACCTGAGATAACATTAATTATTTCCTCCTAATAATTTTCGTTTATCTGCACCATAAAAAGTAATTTCTTTTGCGCTATTAATTCTACTCGCTAACCGTGTGCCAAGTGCAGAAGATAATTCGTTTGGACCTAGATTAGACGTGTAAATATTGCTTTTGCCTAGGTTTATTCTACGATCAATATAGCTTAAAAGCTTATTAATCTCATATTCAGTTCCGCATTTTGCAGCAATGTCGTCCCAAACAACGACATCGGCATTATATACACTTGCTTTAATATCTTCCGCATATTGGTCATAATTATTCATGCTATTTTTAAGAGATTCTAAAAATAACGGTACAGATATAAATAACGCGTGACACGTAGAATCATCCGCGTAAGCCCAAATGCTATTAATATACTCTTTAAGTAATCTAATGGCCCAAGATGATTTACCATTACCACTAATTGCTGAATGTATATATAAACTCTTACCGTTATTAACAAAGTCTTTTATATTTAATGCAATATCTTTTAATTCAATAAAAGCTTGACGATCAGTACCGTCCACATCTGTGCGCAATACAAGAGGCTTAAGCTGCTCTCTACTGAGCAGAGATAATGCGAACATTCTTTCTGTTTTAATTCGACGTGTGCACAAACCATTACAATCTTTATGATTGCAATTATTATATAATAAGCATTCCTTTTCCATGAGCTTGGTTCCTCCTAAATCAACTTATTTTAATTAAGCCCAGTGCTTCCAAAGCCTCCAGTGCCTCTTTCTGACTTACTTGTATAAAATTCTTCTGGTGTAGTGTCCAAAACTTCAAGTGGTTCAACAGAAATATAATGTGGAATGAATTGAATTGCTTTTGTTCCACAGCTAATAACTTGGTATTCATCTGACGTATTAATAAGATTAATATGCCACTCGCCTTGATATCCAGCATCAATAACGGATGCACCAAAAATAAGTTGCTTCTTCGTTGCGATACCAGATTTATTATTTGCGATTAATGCCTTATTATTTTCAAATTTGCTCATTAATCCGCACGGAATAGTAACTGCCTTATGCGGTGCAATATGAATTGAACCGTCTACAATATCAAAATAAGACAATCGTTTGGTTTCATTCATTGCGATTCGCCATGATCTTTCTTGCGTAGTTAAATCAGCATCGACAACAGCTAATTTATTGTCGTTAACATTTTTTACAAAGAGTGCTTCTCTAAAACTAGTTGTATTTTCTGGAATATAAACATCAATACCTGCGTTTTCATTTGCGTTTCTAACTGGATTTTTTACAGCTCTGATTTTGATAAATTGAATCATACTTAACCTCACTTTAATATTTATAAATTAATATACAATGCAGAAGGCTAAATTTCTACCGCATTTGGCACTTTTGGCAATCCTGGCATTGTCATTACATCGCCAGTAAGTGGAATTAAGAAACCTGCGCCGGCGGCCAACCTAATTTCTCTAATTGTAATATCGAAATTAATAGGCGCGTTCAATCTTGTTGGGTCATCTGTAAATGAATTTGGAGTCTTTGCGATACATACAGGTAGACTACTATATCCTAACTCTTTAAACCGTGTTAACTGCACTTTAGCATCATCAGAATAAATAACTTTTTCTGCACGATAAATCTCTTTGCATATCTTTTCTATCTTGTCTTCTGCAGTTGAAATATCATTGTGATGATATAAAGGAGTAAAGTCTGATTTTTCATTTAACTTATTATAAATATCGGCGGCAAATTTTGCCTCAGATTCAGCACGCGGATCATTCATAACATTGCTAATAGTTATAGATAAATTATTTTGCGTACAGAACTCTTTAATTATAGAAATTTCTGCTTCTGTATCACTTGTAAACTTATTAATAGTAACTAGAAGCGGTATACAATACTTCTTCAAATTTTCTGCGTGACGTTTTAGATTTGCAAGACCATCTTTAACCGCCTGTAGATTCTCGGTGCTAAGGTTTTCAAACTTGACGCCACCATGAAGCTTCAGCGCACGAACAGTGGTGACGAGTAAATTGAGATCGGGCTTAATATCAGCAAATTGACACTTTAAGTCCATAAACTTTTCTGCACCAAGATCCGCACCAAATCCAGCTTCAGTTACGACAATCGGAGATAGACTTAGAGCCGTTTTTGTAGCAATAACTGAGTTGCACCCATGTGCGATATTGGCAAAAGGCCCTCCATGAATAATAACAGGATTACCGTAATTAGTTTGAACTAAGTTTGGAAATAAAGCGGTGTGCATTAATTTTTTAATAGCGGTTCTAATATGGAGCTGCGCTACTGTTACCGGCAAATCATCTAAAGTATATGCAACAATCATTTTTTCTGCACGATTTAAAAAATCTTCTTCATCTTTCGCTAAACAAAAAACGGCCATTAATTCAGATGCGGCGGTAATTACATACTCAGATTTATGCGTCTTATATCGACAACTCGCACTAAATTTGTCTGATTTTTTACCAGCGGCAGTTATATAAATTTCGCGCAAAGAACGATCGTTCATATCAACCGCACGCTTCCAAACAATTTTATCTGGGTCTATATTTAATGAATTTTCTTGATATAATGAATTTTCGATCATTGCAGAAATCAAATTAATCGTAGAAGTAATTGCGTGAAAATCTCCAGTAAAATGAAGATTAATATCATCTTCTGGTAAAATTCTTGCGAATCCAGCACCGGTGGCGCCGCCTTTAACTCCAAAAACCGGTCCAAGTGAAGGTTCTCTTAGACACAAAGTAGTTTTATGTCCAATTGCGTTCAAACAGTCACAAGCGTGAATAGCCGTTGTTGTTTTTCCTTCGCCTGCTTTTGTTGGAGTTATCGCGGTTACTAAAATTAATTTGCTTTTTTTTGATGATGAATCTTTTAAAAAAGATGTATCAATTTTAGCCTTATCTCAACCATATGGGATAAGACTTGATTCATTAATTCCTAATTCTTTTCCTAAATTTAATATATTTTTCATAATATTTATTATTTTATTTTAATAAAAGCAGTCCATCCGGCGCTTTTAATTTTGGCTGATCAATGATACGAACAACGG
>CAVBGZ010000051.1:0-16129 GCA_963595075.1 Waltera intestinalis | reverse complement strand
AGTGAAATAATAGACTTCTGGTGTGGCTTTTAAACGCAGATTGACATGCGTACAACCTACACCACTTGAAATGATGTATGAAAAACTGAGCTTCTTTTGTTTATTTCGATTGATTTCTTTGGCTCCATCCACACTTTTATAAGCCCCCAAAATAGGAGCTGTAAGCTGTGTTCCATGAGAATGTCCACAAAGCGCAAAATCAATCGGATAAGTTAGTAATTCATCCGCATTTAAGTTATCTGGCATATGCGTAATCAAAAGATTATAAGAATCACTTGAAGTAGGCATAAAAGAATAATTGGAAGGATTTTCTGATAATCCAGTTAAATACATATATTCCTTCGTATGATTGAATAACTTAACGGATTTATTATCTAAAATTTCAAACTCACTCTGTTTATAAATCGTCTTAGCTGTATCTGAATCTTTTTCTCCAAGTACACAAAATTTACCTAAAGGCGCTTTGATTTTGGATAAATATTTAATTAGAAACGACATATCTTTCTGGGACAAATCATACTTTTCATCAATTAAATCCCCACCAAATATTATGATATCCGGATCTAATTCTTTGATCTGTTCAAAAACTGTTTTTGCCCTCTTTTGTGTTTCAAACTTACCAAATTGTAAATCGGTAAAATAGAGAATGGAAACATCCTTCATGGATTCTGGAATCTTTGAACTTGAAAGTGTTTGATATCTCACCTTTAATTGATTGGGTTCATTTTTTGCGATTTGTACACCCACCAACATATTCAATACAATAATGAATAAAACAATGACTATGGTAAGTAACTTTTTTTGCATCTTCGTCATGTGCTCATTATACCAAAAAAAGACATCCTTATGAAGATGCCTTTGTTGTTCTAGGTTTTCTAGAATGATAATTTGTTTTACGATTCTTTTGAAGTTCTTCCATCGTATGTTTTGAATTTAGAATAACCGGAATTACGATTGGGTTTCGATGCGTTTTCTTATACAAGAAAGGCTCAAGTGTAGAACGAACACAGTTTTTGATCTCTGAGAATGTTGTTTTTTCTTTCATCTTTTCAAGCAATGAATTATAAACAATATATTCAGCTTCTTTAATCAATCCTTGGGAATCTTTAATAAATACAAATCCACGACTCACAATGACAGGACGCATCAAAATTTTATTTTCTTTTGAATCAATCGCAAGAATAACAGAAACTAAACCATTATCCGCTAAAATTCGACGATCCTTTAATACAGCTGTAGATAAGCCGGAAATATCATTTCCATCTACATAAATATCATCGCCTTGATAACGCCAATCACTCTGTAAAACTTTATGATTTCTTAAAATTAAAATATCACCATTTGCACATACGAAAATATTTTCTTTCGGAATACCTGTTTCCATAGCAGTTTGTCGATGTTGCATCAACATCTTATATTCACCATGAATTGGCATAAAATATTTTGGACGAATCAATTGAAGCATTAATTTCTGTTCTTCCTTTGATGCATGTCCTGTTGTATGTAAGTTATTTAAGATTGATTTAGTAAGTACAGTAGCACCTGCTCTAAATAAGTTATCAATGACTTTATTAACACTACCTTGATTTCCTGGAATTGGATTACTAGAGAATACAATTGTATCTCCAGGTTTTAAGTGGATAAAACGATGTGTTCCATTCGCAATACGACTTAATGCAGCCAAAGGCTCACCTTGACTACCTGTACAAATGATACATACTTTATCATCTGGTGTATAAGCTAATTGTTCAGGTGTCAAGAAATCGGAATTTTTAACCTTGATGGTACCCATCTTTCTTCCAATATCTACAACATTTTCCATGCTTCGACCAAATACGATGACTTTTCTTCCACATTTTGTCGCAGCCTCTATAATCTGCGAAACACGATGTACGTTACTAGCAAATGTTGCCACAATCAAACGTTGACGTGTTTTACGCATAATATCCAAAATTTCATTCGCAACTTTCTTTTCAGAAATAGAGAAATCTTCTACACCTGAATTGGTTGAATCGGACATTAATAAATCAGGATTGGTCACTCCAATAAAGGCCATCTTTTGATAATCTGCATTCGTTCCTACAGGTGTTAAGTCAAACTTAAAATCGCCGGTATGAACAATAGATCCATTTGGACAAGTAATATGTACACCTAATGAATCTGGAATGGAGTGGATGGTGTTAAAAAAGCCAACCTTGAAATATTTTGTTGAAATACTTGAATCTTCGTTAATTTCTATAATCTTTGTTTTTTCTAAGCCCTTATGTTCACTTAGCTTTTTAAGAATTAAAGCCTTTGCGAAACGTGGTGCATAAATCGCATCGATTTGGACTTGTTTCAATAGGAAAGGAATACCCCCAATATGATCTTCATGACCATGGGTAATCACTAAAAACTTTCTTTTTTTGTTCATGCGAATCAAGTGATGATAATCTGGAATGACATAGTCTACCCCCAATAAATCATCGCCGGGAAACAAAACACCACAATCAACGATACAAATCTCATTTTCATGTTCATAGCAATACATGTTTTTGCCTACTTCGCCTAGTCCTCCCAAGGCATAAATGAGTGTATCTCCTTTTTCAACAGAATCTTTTGAATGATATGGTTTTTTGTTTGTCGCATGCCCAATGACTTGATTTTGTGCTTTTGGCATATACGACCTCTTTCTATATAATGATACTACGTTATATTATAACAAACCTTTTTGAATTAAAAAAGCAGAAGCTAAATGACTTCTGCCTGGTCATCACTCTTCCAAGGATCTTTTTCATCAATATGATCATAGAATAGTGTACCAGATAAATGATCGATTTCATGTTGAAGGCAAATCGCAAAATAGCCTTCAGCCTTTAATGTTACATTCTTATTTTGCAGTAAATCATAGCCTCTTACAGTAATACGAGCATGACGGAAAACATGCCCTGGATGCTCATCTTTCACAGAAAGACATCCTTCACCATTGTCTAGATAGGCATTTTGAACGGATTCAGAAACAATCTTTGGATTGACTAAAGCCACTTCATCTACTCCATCTTCATAAGGGACTACGACCGCAATCATTTGTTTTAAAACTCCAACCTGAACTGCTGCAATACCAACAGCTGGCTGTAAATTTTCTGCTTGTGCAATTTCATCATCCTGAGAATTTTTCACATATTCATACATTGCCTTTAATAGCTCTTCATCTTCTTTGTTTAAAGGTAATTGTACAGGCTCACTCTTCATGCGAATTCTAGGATCTGTATCTAAAATAATATTTTCGCTTGTTATTTTCATAGAATCATCCTCGCAAGATATTCTATAGCATTTTTAAATTATTGACAAGATTTTATGATAGAATAAATAGGATGAGGTGAACTATGAAAAAAAGACATTCTTTACTCTCTTTTTTTAAATTGGATCCATATAGTGACAGAGCAATTAATGTCGCTGTTTTTATATTGCTGATATTAGGAACACTCACCATTATTTCGACAAATGTAGGTAAGACAACTACATATAGTGCAAGCATAGTTTATACGGTCATCCTTAAACAATGTGTCTTTATTGTCGCTGGATATTTTGTTATGCTTGTAATGAATAAAGTGTTTCGATTTAACTGGTACGCTCCATTTGAAAAATTTATTATTTTTGTTGCGCTCGTTCTTTTAGTTCTGCCCTTTAGATATGCAGAAATTGGTGGAAGCCATGCTTGGATTCAGATTGCAGGTATTTCTTTACAACCGAGTGAATTCGCAAAACCTTTAATTATGATTGTGGCTGCCACTTGTTTATATCGAGCTAAAAAAGAAACGAAACTTCTAGAAAAAAAAGGGAAATTGTACCAAAGATTATGGATTACTTATTTATTGATTGCGGGCATTATTTTCTTACAAAAAGACATAGGAACCCTTGTGATTATTTCATTTATATTTCTAGCCTGTATATTGATTCCTAAATATCCAGTACTTGCGAAAACGCAAAGAATATTGAAAATTATTGTTTTTTTAGGGATAGTAGCTGCCGTTGGTTTATTTGGCGTGACCGACATTGGTACACAAATTTTAAAACATACCCCCCTTTCACATATCGCGACTCGTGTAGAAAATTTTAAAGATCCATACACAGACGTATATGGAAATGGGTATCAACCTGCCAACTCTTTATATGGAATCGCAAGCTCTAATGTTTTTGGAAAAGGAATTGGCAATTCGGCACGTAAATATGGTTATTTAACACAGGCTGACAATGATTATATTTTAGCAGTTTTAATCGAAGAAACGGGAATCTTTGGCTTAGGCTTACTCGTCATACTTTACAGTATATTAATTGGGAAACTGTTTTATTATGCCTTTAAAACAAGTGAAGTCATGTATAAGGTGATTCTTGGTGGAAGTGCCACTTACATCTTTATGCATTTCTTTTTGAATGCAGGAGGAGTCGCAAGCCTAATTCCGTTTACGGGTGTTCCATTACTATTTATAAGTAGTGGAGGAACCAGCTTGATGTCGATTATGATGACAATGGGACTTTGCCAAAATTGTATTAGTAAAATACGCAAAAAGGAGATGAATGTGGATGAGAATCGTAGCTGGTAAATATGGATCTAGACCTTTAAAAAGTCCTAAAACCGATGCGACTAGACCAACACAAGATAAGATAAAAGGTGCCATCTTTTCTAGTTTAGGAAATACCTTTTCTAATGGAAATTTTTTAGATTGTTACAGTGGAACGGGAAATATGGGCTTAGAAGCCATTAGTCGAGGAATGGATCATGCGACATTAATTGACAATAATAAAATGGCCATTCAGATTATAAAAGAAAACACAAAAAATTTAGGATGTATGGATCAAGTACATATTATTTGTGCTAATATTTTTCAAGCTTTGGAAAGATTAAATCAAAAATATGACATCATCTATATTGATCCACCTTATAAAAAACAACAAAATATAAAGTTAATTGAAAAATTAGAAGCATGCGATTTAGTCAATGAAGGCGGTATTATTGTTATTGAGAGTTTACAAGAAGAAATATGGCCAGAAAAGATCGCATCTTATACAAAATACAAAGAAAAAACATATGGGATAACTCGAATATCCTATTATAGAAAAGAGGAAGAATAATGAAAATTGCAGCATTTTGCGGAACTTTTGATCCCGTTACAATTGGACATTTAGACATAATCACAAGAGCAAGTAAGATGTTTGATAAACTTGTTGTCTTTATTTCACCAAACTCAGAAAAAAATAATGCGTTTAGTGAGGAAAAACGTTTAGAATGGCTAGAAACCGCTTGTCAAAATCTAGATAATGTAGAATGCAGAATTCAAAGAGGACTTGTCGTAGATGCATGTAAATCCGTTGGAGCAAGCGTGCTGGTACGTGGAATTCGTAATGGTGTGGATTGCACATACGAGCAAAATATGGCTTACATGAATTCAAAATTGAATGCGGACATCGAAACGATTTGTATGTTCACAAAACCAGAATATAGCTTGTATTCAAGTTCAAATGTTAGAGAATTATTGAATTATGGGCAAGATATTCAAGATTTTGTACCGGCATGTGTTTGGAAGGAGTTAAAGAAATGAAGCAGTTTACGACTTGGTTAAAGCAAAATGGATATGAATATAAAAATGAAGATATATATGTAGAAGCATGTACGCATTCTTCCTATGCGAATGAAAATCATCTACAAGGACAGGATAATGAACGTTTAGAGTTTATGGGGGACTCGGTTCTTCAAATTTGGAGTGCCACACAACTTTTTTTAATGGAACCCAAAATGCGCGAAGGAAAAATGACAACATTAAGAGCGCAAACAGTATGTGAGTCTACATTGGCTATTTTAAATCGACAACTCGGATGGTATGAATTTTTACGTTTAGGTGTAGGAGAAGAAAGATCAGGCGGACGAAATCGCGATAGTATTTTAGCGGATCAATTTGAAGCATGTATCGGAGCACTCTATATTGATCAAGGATATAAGGCTTGTGATAGACTCCTTACACAATATATGAAACCTGTTTTTAAACAAGAAAAAAGTGAAGCAGTAACGGATTATAAAACACATCTTCAAGAAGTGATTCAAGCGGATTCAAGAAAAACGATCCAATATAAATTGATAGAAGAACATGGACCAAGTAATGCGCCTGTCTTTACTATGGGAGTATATTTAGATGGTATTTTACTAGGACAAGGAACAAGTAGTACGAAGAAAAAGGCGGAACAAAGAGCTGCCAAAGATGCGTTTGAAAAAATGGCGAAATAGGAAGAGGTTAAAATGGAAGTATTTGAAAAACTATTAAATCAAGAATTATATGCTTATTTTAAGAATGCTTCATTCTATCAAAATCCTGTTTTTCATTCGAAACACGGCTTAGTTTGTTTCTATGTCGAATTTGAAAATTGTCTTCCTTTTTCTGCCTATCAACAAATTATTACCAATCTACAATTGTCTTTGCATGCACATGTACAGCTTCATATACAAACAAAAAATAATACGATCCATATGGATGAATTGGATCAATATGTGAATTATTTTGTGGAAAAGAATACAGAATTAAAAGCTTTTCGCTTTTTACATCCATACATGGAAAAAGATGTAATTTGTTTTTCAACACGAGATGAAACTAGACTTTCAAGCCTTAAACTTGCATTACCTAAACTTTTAGAATGCTTAAAAGATGTTGGAATCAATCAAGATATCGTGGTAAAACAAGTTCAAGATAATGAAGCTATTGAAACGGCAAAAGTGGAAGTAAGTAAGCCAGCCCCAGTTCAAGAAGTGAAAAAGACATATTCTAAAAGCAGTTATAAAAAAGAAGAAGCGACTGTCTATAAAATCAAAGATTTGCAGGTAGGTTTTTCTAACGTTCAAATTGAAGGACACATCTTCGATATTGATAATCGTGTTATGAAGAGTGGTAAAACGCTTCAAATGCTTTATATCAGTGATTATGAAGATGCGATTGTTGCGAAAAGATTTGAAGGGGCAAGATGTCCTATAGAAGAGATTCAAAGTGTTAAAAAAGGCCAAAGCGTTTTATTAACAGGAGAAGTTGTGTATGACAGTTTCTCTAAGTGTGATTCTTTTATGGTGCGAAAATTAGAAGTTGTGCAAGAAAAGAAAAGAGAAGATCACGAAAAGGTAAAACGTACAGAATGGCATGTGCATTCCAATTTTTCCGAAATGGATGGCGTATGTGCTATTGAGGAATTTATTCAGACTGCCTATGATTGGGGCATGGATTCCATTGGTGTATGTGATCATCAGGTCGTACAAGCTTTTCCTATGGCCCAACATAAGATTGAAGCTTTAGTGAAACAAAATCCAAATCGTGAATTTAAAATGTTGTATGGTTGTGAAATGTTGGTGGCAGACTCTAAATATCATATTGTTTATAACAATGATCATCGAAGATTAGAAGATGCGACATTTGTCGTTTTTGACTTGGAGACTACAGGACTTTCTAATACACGTGATGAAATTATTGAATTTGGTGGTGTGAAAATCAAAAATCGTGAAGAGGTAGGTCGTCTTCAAACGTTTGTGAATCCAAAAAGAACGTTGCCTGCACATATTTCAAACTTAACGCATATTACACAAAATGATGTAGATCAAGCAAGACCTATTGAAGAAGTGTTGGATGAATTATTAGAGTTCATTGGGGATTCCATATTAGTAGCACATAATGCGACTTTTGATGTTGGTTTTATGAATGCGGCTTGTCGAAAACTTGGTAAACCAGAATTAACAAATCCAGTCATTGATACATTACCTCTATCGTATGCGATGCTTCCTGATGAACAAAAACGTTTTAACTTAGGAAGTGTATGCCGTTATTATCGTGTAAGTTATGATGGAGAAGGAGCTCATAGAGCGGATTATGATGCGGATGTTCTTTCTCAAGTTATGTACAACATGATGAATGTATTAGGAAATGAAGCGACTCTAGATACACTTGTCGATATGGAAGAAGGATGTGAAAAATATTCTTCAAAGAAGCCTTATGAAAGAAATCGTCCGTATCATATGTGCGTATATGCCAAAAATAAAGATGGATTAAAGGAATTGTTTCAATTGATCACTTTATCACATACACAATATTTAGTGAGTATGGGAAAAGAAAATGGACAGCCTCGAATTATTAAAGAAGAAATTTCGAGCAAGCGAGTGAATGGGAATTTATTGATTGGTTCGGCTTGTCAAAATGGTGAAATTTTTGAATTAGCACATACGCGTAGTAAAAAAGAATTGATTCAAGCCATGGATTATTATGATTATATTGAACTTCAGCCTTTGGATTGTTACAAAAATCTTTTGGATCGAGGAAGCATTACGGATGTGGAAGATTTAAAATGGTATCTTCAATTTATTTATGATACGGCTTGTGAAGCTGGCAAGATGGTCATTGCTTCAAGTGATGCTCATTATGTCAATCCAAATGAAAAACGTTTAAGGGATGTATATATCAATGCCAAAGCGATTGGAAATGCAAGACATCCTTTATATATTTACAATAAGAACTTAAGAAAAGCCACCAGCAATCCAAATCAGCATTTAAGAACAACAAGTGAAATGTTGAAAGACTTTGAATGGATGTCACCAGAAGTGGCATATGAAATCGTGGTTGAGAATACAAATAAGTTAAAAGAATTGACGGAGCCTATTTTTCCAATCAAGGATAAATTGTATCCACCTGATATTGAGGGATCTGATCAAAAACTTCGTGACATTTGTTTTGAGACAGCGCATCAATGGTATGGTGAAAATTTACCAGATATTGTCGAGAAACGTTTAACTCGCGAATTGGATAGTATTATCGGTCATGGGTACTATGTTGTTTATTATATTTCGCATTTATTGGTTAAGAAAAGTAATGAAGATGGATATCTAGTAGGCTCGCGTGGTTCGGTTGGATCGAGCTTTGTTGCGACGATGTCTAATATAACAGAAGTAAATCCATTAACGCCTCATTATGTTTGTAAAAACTGTCAACATTATGAATTCTTAGATGAAGATCAAGCAAAATCTGGTTTTGACTTACCGGATAAGGTCTGTCCTGTTTGTGGTGAAATTATGCGTGGAGATGGACAAGATATTCCATTTGAAACATTCTTAGGTTTTGAAGGAGATAAAGTTCCTGATATTGATTTGAACTTTTCAGGGGAATACCAACCCAATGCGCATGCGTACACAAAAGAGGTATTTGGTGAAGATCACGTCTTTCGTGCAGGTACGGTAGGTACGGTGCAAGAAAAAACAGCGTATGGATATGTGAAGGGTTATGAAGAAGAGTTAGAACTTGAGCCTTTTAATGAAGCAAAGCGTACAGACTTGGCTAAAGGTTGTGAAGGCGTCAAACGTACAACTGGACAACATCCAGGTGGGATTGTTGTGGTTCCTCTTGATATGGATGTACATGATTTTACTCCAGTGCAATATCCGGCAAACAATCCAAATGCGGCTTGGAAAACAACACACTTTGATTTCCATCAGATTCATGATAATATCTTGAAATTTGATATTTTAGGTCACGTCGATCCTACGGCGATGAAGATGTTGGAAAGAATTACGGGTGTGAATGTCCGTCAAATTCCGATGAATGATCAGGCAACGATGGCTATCTTTTCGTCCACAGATTCTTTAAATATCGATACGACAAAGTACAATGAGGTGACAGGAGCAGCAGGAATTCCTGAATTTGGTACACCTTTTGTTCGTGGTATTTTGGAACTTACTAAGCCAACAACATTTGCCGAACTTGTAACAATTTCTGGTTTGTCTCATGGTACGGATGTATGGTTAGGTAATGCCAAAGATTTAATTGATAATGGAACTTGTAAGTTGAATGAAGTTATTGGTTGTCGTGACGATATCATGGTGGATTTGATGGGGTATGGTGTAGCGCCTAAGCTTTCATTTACAATCATGGAAAGTGTTCGTAAAGGAAAAGGCTTAAAGGATGAATGGGTTACGGAAATGAAGAAAAATCATGTTCCGGATTGGTTCATTGATTCTTGTACAAAGATTAAGTACATGTTCCCTAAAGCACATGCGGTTGCCTATGTTATGATGGCGGTTCGTATTGCGTGGTTTAAAGTCCATATGCCTATGCATTATTATTGTATGTATTTTAGTATTCGCTGTGATGCGTATGATGTACAAACAATGATTCAAGGTGAAGCTGCGATTCGTCAGAGAATGAGTGATATTAAGCGTATGAAGGAAGATAAAACGCAAAAACCTTCGGATAAAGAATTGGCTATCTATGATACGTTAGAATTGGCTTTAGAAATGGTATTGCGTGGTTATCGATTCTCAAATATTAGTATTAATCGTAGTGCGGCGAATGAGTTTATTGTAGATCCAGATGATCCAAAGGCAATTATTCCACCATTCACAAGTATTGATGGTTTGGGAGATAACGTAGGTTTATCGGTTGTGAAGGCTAGAGAAGAAAAACCTTTCTTGTCTAAAGAGGATGTTTTAAAGCGTACACAATTGTCAAAGACGTTGGTTGAAAAGCTTGCTGAAATGAATGCACTTGAAGGTTTGGATGAAGAAAATCAGATGACATTGTTCTAAAGGAGAAAAAATAATATGTTCGCATTAAATGCGGTGAAAAAAGAAAGTGTATATGAGCTTTATAAAATTGTTGTTGAAAATCCAAAAGAATATACCAAATTGAATCGAAAAGAAATGTTGAAGAAGATAATAGAAAATTATGATGTATATAATTTATGTACATTTAAAGAGCTTGATTTTTTGAATCAAGTCTTGCGTAATGTTTCTGATTTGGATTCAATAGAATATCGTTTTGAAAATGAAACATTAGAAAAGAAATTGTTGGTTTTAAATGGTGAAATTCCAGATGAATTTATTGAGAATGTAAAGAATGCTTTATCAAAGTTGGATGAAGATAAAAAAAGAGCAGAGGATCGTAATTTAGAGATTGCGGTAGGCTATATTCGCTTGATGGGTGTAGTAAACAAGGATGATTTAAAAGCTTTACTTACGGATCAAAGTTTTTTGAATCGAAAGCTGTTTAAGTTTTATGTCGACATACAGGGTGATGAATATATTTATCGCGATGATTTAGATGTATTAAAGGATTTAAAAGGTCAAAAAAAGAAATATAATATTTCACGTTGTCGACGCTTTTCTTATGATACGTATGTATCATATTTCTATTATGGTTATGATATTCAAAATGTAGATGTAAAGCATTTTTTCGATACATTTTATGAATCTTTTGGTCAGGAAGAAAATCGAATGATTGCACTGAATGCGATTGAAAAAAGTGTTTTATGTCATGTGAATCGACCTATAGCAAAAGCGATTGTTTCAAGTTTTGATTGTGTATATGATGAATTAGTTTCAAACTTTGATTTTGTACTAGATCAAATGCCTAGTGGTGCATTAAATGGGTATTGTGCAAATGATTTGAAGTTTAAATGTGTAAAGAATGAATATATTGACAGGCAATGTCGGAATCGGGATTTTGAAAAAGATGCCCTGATTTCTTGTAGAGATACACGAAATTTTTTGAAGTTGTATTTTAGTATCTTGGAATTTGTGAATGAGAAGTATCATTTGTTTAATGGGTTGGCAATTCGATCAACGGATTCAACCATTATGCCTGCATTAAATGAAATTATAGCGAAATTCTATGAGAATAAAAAGGAAATGTTAGAGGAATACTGTAAGGTTAATCCTTTGAATCTTTCTTTGCAGAATTTGAATGAGGTTAAACGTTTTAATTGTGGCATTCGTAAGCCTTTTATGGTTTATAAATATGAGAATGGATATACTCAATTTATAGATGAAGAACATGTGTATTTAGTTAAGGGACTAGCGGATCGCGTGGATCAATTGATTGCGAACAATGAATATCCAATCTTTGTACAAACGTGTTTGCTTCCTTATCATGGGGATATTGTGTATGCGGCAAGTCTAGAATTGTTTTTCGGAAATGCGGATGACTATAAAGTTCAAAATAGAGATGTGATCAAAGAATTGAAAGAATTTGAAAATTTTGAAAAAAGATAAACTATGTTTCATTGATTGTGTTATAATCCTTAGTATATTTAGATGGAGGTGTTCGAATATGAAAGATACAGAAATGTTTTCTATTATCGATTTAGAACAAGAAAGACAAAAGAACAATGTGGAATTAATTGCGAGTGAAAACTTCGTTTCGGCTGAAGTAAAGGCAGCACAGGGTTCCTGTCTTACAAATAAATATGCAGAAGGATATCCTGGTAAACGTTATTATGGTGGTTGTGTCAATGTGGATAAGGCAGAAGAGTTAACTCGTCAAAGAGCTTGTGCTTTATTTGGCGCTGAACATGTAAATGTACAACCTCATTCTGGTTCTCAAGCGAACATGGGTGTGTATTTAACAGTTTTAGAGCCTGGGGATAAAGTTTTAGGAATGGATTTATGTGCTGGAGGACATTTAACGCATGGACATCCTTTAAATTTTTCGGGTACCTTATATCAATTTGAAGCTTATAAAGTAGATCCTGAAACAGAATTGATTGATTATGATGCGTTAGAGAAGCAGGCAATGGAATATAAGCCTAAATTAATCGTGGCTGGTGCGAGTGCGTATTCTCGCTTTATTGATTTTAAAAGATTTAGAGAGATTGCGGATAAATGTGGAGCTTATTTAATGGTGGATATGGCTCATATTGCGGGCTTAGTTGCGACAGGTCTTCATCCTAGTCCTATTCCTTATGCACATTTTGTGACAACAACAACACATAAAACATTACGTGGACCTCGTGGTGGTATGATCTTTTGTAAAGAAGAATTTGCGAAGAAATTGGATTCTAAAGTTTTCCCTGGAATGCAGGGTGGTCCATTAGAACATGTGATTGCGGCTAAGGGTGTATGTTTGTATGAGGCAAGTCAACCTGCATTTAAGAAGTATATGGAGCAGACTTTAAAGAATGTACAAGTTATGGTGAAAGGCTTTAAGGATGCTGGTTTCAGAGTTGTTAGTGGTGGCAGTGATAATCATTTATTGATGGTGGATGTCATGAGTAGTATTGAGATGACAGGTAAACAGGCTGAAAAATTATTGGATATGGCTGGTATTACTTGTAACAAGAATACGATTCCTTATGATACGCAAAAACCTTTTGTGACTTCGGGTATTCGTTTAGGTGCGGCTGCGATGACGAGTCGTGGATTTAAAGAGGCTGAATTTGAACAAGTAACAAAATGGATGGTTGATGTTCTTAAAAAGAATGATGAAGAATATGCCAAGTCAATTAAGGAGCAAGTCGTAGCTCTTACTTCTCAATTTAGTCCGGAGGCTATTCTTGATTAAGATTATTGCGATTGGAAAAAATAAAGATAAAGCGTTGCAGTCTTTAGAAAAAGAATATGTGAAGCGATTGTCTGCTTTTAGTAAGGTGGATGTGATTGAGGTAAAAGATGAGGCTAACGATAAGGTTTCTAGGGAAAAAGAAGTCTTGTTGGTGAAGGAAAAAGAGGGAAAGAGAGTTTTAGAAAAACTTTCGGATTCTGATTTTGTGATTCTTTTGGATTTGCATGGAAAAATGATGGATAGTGAAACATTTGCGAAATCATTAGATTCTTGGCAGGTAACACATTCCAATTTAGTGTTTGTGATTGCAGGATCACTAGGGCCAAGTGAAGAGTTGGTTTCACGTTCTGATTTTCGTTGGAAATTATCGGATTTAACATTCACTCATTTAATGACGCGTGTGCTCATGTTGGAGCAAATTTATCGTGGTTTTATGATTAATAATGGACGTTCTTACCACAAGTAGGAACGTTTTTTTCTGTTGAAAGCGCTTTTTGTGAAATTTTTTACTTGTGAAAAACTAGTCAATCAATTTATGTAGTGTTATAATAGATGTGCAAAAAAATGACAGTAGGAGGAATATACATGACAAAGAAAACTGTTAAAGACCTTGATGTTGCTGGAAAAAAGGTTATTGTACGTTGCGATTTTAACGTGCCAAGAAAAGATGGTGTTATCACAGATGATAATCGTATCGTAATGGCTTTACCTACAATTAAATATTTAGTAGAAAATAAAGCTAAAGTCGTATTGATGTCTCACTTAGGAAAAGTGAAAACAGAAGAAGATAAAGCAAAAAACAATTTGGAATGTGTTGCTGTTCGTCTTCAAGAATTGTTGCCAGATACAAAAGTAACTTTCTGTCCTGCAACTCGTGGAGAAGAATTGGAAAATGCGGTTGCTGCATTAAATGATGGTGAAATCGTATTGATGCAAAATACACGTTATGAATCAGGAGAAAGCAAAAATGATCCTGAATTAGGTGCTTATTGGGCAAGCTTAGGAGAAGTTTTTGTTGAAGATGCATTCGGTTCAGTTCACCGTGCTCATGCTTCTACTGTAGGTATTCCTACAAATATTAAAGAAAATGGATTAGGTTTCTTAGTAGAAAAAGAAGTTACAATGTTAGGAAAAGCAGTTGATGAACCTGCTCATCCATTTGTTGCGATTATTGGTGGATCTAAAGTTTCTAGTAAGATCGATGTTATCGATAACTTATTAAAGAAAGCTGATAAAGTTATTATCGGTGGTGGAATGGCTTATACATTCATGAAAGCACAAGGCGGATCTATTGGTACTTCATTGGTTGAAGATGACAAATTAGATTTAGCTAAAGAATATTTAGAAAAAGCTGGAGATAAACTTGTATTACCTTGCGATAATGTTGCTGCTGATGCATTTAGCGAAGATGCAAATACACAAGTTTGCAAATCTGGACAAATTCCTGATGGATGGATGGGATTAGATATTGGTCCTGAATCTGTTGAATTGTTCAAAAAGACTTTAGAAGGTGCTAAAACTGTAGTTTGGAATGGACCTATGGGTGTATTCGAAATGAAGAAATTTGCGGTTGGTACAGAGGCTGTATGTAAAGCTATTTCTGAATTACCTGATGCGATTACTGTTATTGGTGGTGGAGATAGTGCTGCAGCTGCAAAACAATTGGGATATGCTGACAAATTCTCACATGTTTCAACTGGTGGAGGAGCTAGTTTGGAATATATGGAAGGTAAGACATTACCTGGTATCGCAATCATTAGCGAAAAGTAATTAAGGAGATTATAGTAAGATGAGAAAACCTATTATTGTTGGAAACTGGAAAATGAATAAAAACAATGCTGAAACAAAAGCTTTCTTTGAAGCTGTTGATAGTGTTGCTGCTACTGAAAATGCAACTTATGGAATTGGATGTCCATTTACAGATTTAAGAACTGCATTGGATGGAGCTAAAAACTTAATTGTTGCTGCTGAAAACTGCCATTTCGAAGATAGTGGTGCTTTCACTGGTGAAGTAAGTGTTCCTATGTTAGAGGAAATGGGAGTTAAATATTGTATTATTGGTCACTCTGAACGTCGTGAAATGTTTGGAGATACTGATGAAACAGTAAACAAAAAAGCAAAACGTTTAATCAAAGCTGGTATTACTCCAATCTTATGTGTTGGTGAAACAGAAGCTGATTACGATGCAGGAAAATCAGAAGAAGTTATCCGTAAAGAATTAGAAGGATCTTTAGCTGATTTATGTCCAAAATGTGTTGGTGAAATGGTTATTGCTTATGAACCAATTTGGGCTATTGGAACTGGAAAATCTGCTTCAGTAGAAATCGCAGAAAACTGCTGTAAAATTGTACGTGACCAAGTTAAGGTTATGTATGGTGAAGAAGCTGCTGAAAAAGTACGTGTTCAATATGGTGGAAGTGTTAAACCAAATAACATCGTTGAATATATGGCTCAACCAGATATCGATGGTGCTTTAATTGGTGGAGCTAGCTTAAAAGAAGAAAGCTTCATTGAAATTATTGAAAAAACTAAATAGTGATTTTGGGCTACGAAAGTGGCCCTTTTTCTTTTGCTAAAGAAAGTTTTCCTTGAGTCTAATTTTTGTTTGTGGTACAATACATATGAACTATTTTAAATAGGGGGTAGATTAAAATGAATTTTGTAGAAAATAATGGTAAAAAAGTCGCAGCCGTATTATGTGTAGCATCTGCTTTCCCAGTTGTAGCAACTGTAGTTGCTGCCCAAGAAGAACCAGGATGGCATGGAGATAAATATATTAATGAAGATAAAACAACTGC
>CAVBGZ010000050.1:0-16203 GCA_963595075.1 Waltera intestinalis | reverse complement strand
TAAACGAAAAGCGCCCATACAAATCATCTTAGATGGTTTGATGGGCTTTTTTTATTTACTTATTTTGCTGACATTTTTTGACGATATAAATTACGACGATCCAATGCAGTTAAACCTTTTTTACGAATTCGAATCGCATCAGGTGTAACTTCAACAAGTTCATCATCATTGATCCATTCTAGTGCTTCTTCTAATGAGAACACTCTTGGAGGAGTAAGAAGCATGGCTTCGTCACGACCACTTGAACGAATGGCTGTTAATTTTTTATTTTTTAATGGATTTACATCTAAATCAATGTTTTTAGCACTTTCTCCAATGATCATTCCTTCATATACTGGAGTTTGTGGACTAATAAACAACTGACCTCTTTCTTGAAGGTTCCATAATGCATATGTCATGGCTTCACCTGTCTCTGTTGAAATCATGGCTCCTTGCATACGTTGCGCAATTTCACCTTTATAAGGTTCGTATCCTGCAATTCTTCTAACCAATGTACCTTCTCCATGAGTATCATTTATAAATTCATTTCTAAATCCTAATAAACCACGTGTTGGAGCTGTATACACAATTTTTACATATCCGTTTTCTTCAGACATATCTTGCATAACACCTTTACGTAAGTTTAATTTGTTGATGATTGTTCCTTGATATTGTTCTGGAGCTAAACAAATCACTTCTTCGATTGGTTCTACTTTATGTCCGTTTTCATCTTTATGTAAAATAACTTCTGGCTTACTTACGGCTAATTCATATCCTTCACGTCTCATATTTTCAATTAATACTGAAATATGAAGTTCTCCACGACCACTTACTTTAAAACAGTCAGCAGAATCTGTAGGTTCTACTTTTAAACCAACATTGATTTCTAATTCTTTTTCTAATCTTTCTTTTAAGTTACGACTTGTAACATATTTTCCACTTTGACCAGCGAATGGGGAAGTATTAACATGAAAATTCATAGACAAAGTTGGTTCTTCAATATCAATGTGTTCCATTGGTTCAACATGATCACTTGTACAAATTGTATCTCCAATACTGATATCAGGCATACCAGCGATAACGACAATATCTCCTGAATGTGCTTCTTGTACACTCGTACGAGATAATCCTTTATATACAAATAATTTACTTAAAGACTCTCTTTGATTTAATCCACTTTGATTGCATCGAATATATTGTTGGCCTTGTTTCAATACACCAGAATATAATCTTCCGATTCCTAAACGTCCAATGTATTCATCGTAAGCTAGTGCACTTACTTGCATTTGTAATGGCTCTTCATCTTTATCAGGATATACTTCACAATGTTTTAAGATTGTATCAAATAAAGGATCGATATTATCACTTGGAGTTTTCAAGTCATATTGAACCTTTCCTTCACGTGCAACTCCATATAGGATAGGGAAGTCTAATTGTTCATCGTTGGCATTTAAATCCAAGAATAGTTCATAAACTTCATCTACAACTTCTTCTGCACGTTGATCTTTTTTGTCAATTTTATTGATTAAAAGGATTGGCTTTAAACCGATTTCTAAAGCTTTTGATAATACAAATCGAGTTTGAGGCATAGGACCTTCTGAAGCATCGACTAATAAAATAACGGTATCAACTGTACGAATAATTCGTTCTACTTCACTTGAAAAGTCAGCGTGACCTGGAGTATCTACGATATTAATTTTTACACCGTTATGGATAACGGAACAGTTTTTTGAATAAATGGTAATTCCACGTTCACGTTCTAAATCATTGGAATCCATGATACAGTCTACAACTTCTTCATTATCACGGAAAACATCACTTTGTCTTAAAAACGCGTCAACTAAAGTACTTTTACCAGCATCAACGTGGGCGATGACGGCAATGTTTAAAATTTTTTCTTTGTTGGACATGGTGTCACTCTCTTTCTTGTCAAAACATTCTAATTATATGTCAATGTTAAAAAAAACTCAATCATATGTGATATAATTTAAAAAATCAAAAAGGAGAGATCAAAATGGAAGTTCAATATATTAAAGAGTATTCAAAATTTTTAAATAGAGATATGGAATATAAGATTTATGGACAATCCGGAAAATTATGTTTGGCGATCCCAAGTCAAAATGGAAAATTTTATGAATGGGAAGATCGTGGAATGATTTCGGAATGTTCAAAATGGATTGATGAAAATAAAATAACGATGATAACATGTGATACTATTGATTTGGAATCTTGGTCTTATCCTTATGACACAAAAACACGTATGGAAAAACATGAATTATGGATTCGATATTTAATAGAGGAATTAATTCCAAGCGTAAATCAAAAGATGAGTTATTCTGACAAATGGATGGTCATGGGTGCAAGTATGGGTGCAGTTCATGCGACAAATCTTATTTTTAGATTTCCACAACAATTTGATCAATTGCTTGCGATGTCTGGAATTTATGATTTAGATATGTTTTATGGAGATTATCATGATTTAAATACGTATATGAACAATCCGATGGTCTATATAAAAAATATGCCATCCAATCATCCTTATATGGAATTATATAAAACATCTCAGTTTATTTTTGTGGTTGGTCAAGGTGCTTGGGAAGATGATTGCTCCTCGTCTTTGAGACAATTTAGCAATGTTCTATATGATAAGCACATTGATGCTTGGTGTGATTTTTGGGGTTATGACGTTTGTCATGATTGGCCATGGTGGAGAAAACAGATTTCTTATTTTATGGAATATATGATGAAAGGCTAGACATTTGTCTAGCCTTTCTTTAGCCTACTAATACGACATCTCGTATGTTTGGTACTTCTTCTAATAATAATTCTTTAATACCTGCTGAGAAATCATCGGCTGCCATCATACATCCAGCACATGCTCCCTTAAAAGAAACATAGACAACATTTAATTCGTCAATACCTAATAATTCAATGTCGCCTCCATCATGTTGTATGTATGGTCTTATCTTATCTAAACATTCTTCTACTTCATGTTTTTCTACATTTTCTGACATGTTTTTCACTCCTAACTCAAAAATAATGGACATAATAATAATGGAACGATTAATCCTAATATGAATCCACCAATGACTTCAATAAATTTATGTCCTAAAACATTTTTTAATTTTTCTTGATAAATAGGATCGTCAAAGCGTAACCCAGTCATTTCTCGTAAATCTTTAACAAGTTGTTGCGTAAGTTCGATGTTTTTTCCTGAATAATAACGTACATGGCATGCATCGTACATTACAATAAAAGAGAAAATAGCGGTAACCGCAAATATAGCTGAATCAAATCCTTCTTGTATTCCAATCGCAAGTGCAAGTGCCGTTACAGTTGAACTATGACTACTTGGAAAACCACCGCTTGCGATAACCCAGTGTAAATCCCATTTACCAGTTCTATAATAATATACGACCGTTTTTCCTGTTTGCGCAAGAACATTGCTCAAAAGAGCTGTGACCAATGGAAATAAGGACGATGGTATCATAAATTCACACTCCCTTTACCGAAAAGTATTATAACATACAATTTGAAAACGTGGTATAATCTTAAAGTAAGCGATGGAGGGAAATAAAATGATTCAATTAGATTTAAATCATGCTTTCTTAAAAGAAAATGTAACAGATTATCAAGATGTTGTTACAAAGATTGATGCCTCTTTACAAGATGGTACATGTAAAGGGAATGACTTTATTGGTTGGTTAAATTGGGCAAATAATTATGATAAAGATGAATTTGCTCGTATTAAAGCAGTAGCAAAAAAAGTTCAAGAAAACTCTGATGTATTGGTTGTTTGTGGTATTGGAGGATCTTATTTAGGAGCTCGTGCTGCGATTGAAATGATTAATGGATTATATCCAAATAAGAAACCTGAAATTATTTATATGGGAAATACTTTTTCATCAACATATATTGCACAGGTGATGGAATATATAAAAGATAAAGAAGTTACTGTAAATGTTATTTCTAAATCAGGAACAACAACAGAAACAGCTTTAGCTTTCCGTATTTTAAAACAATTCATGGAAGAAAAATATGGAAAAGATGCTAAAGAAAGAATTATCGCAACAACAGATAAGGCTCGTGGAACACTTAAAGCTTTAGCAACTAAAGAAGGTTATGAAACTTTTGTGATTCCAGATGATATTGGTGGACGTTTTTCTGTAATTACACCTGTAGGATTATTACCTATTGCGGTTGCAGGAATTGATATTGATGCATTGATGCAAGGTTTACGTGATGGTATGAAAGAATATGGAGATGCAGATTTAAAGAAAAACCCTTCTTATCAATATGCCGTTGCACGTCGTATTCTTCAAAACCAAGGTTATGATGTTGAATTGTTTGTAAACTATGAGCCACAAATGCAAATGGTTTCTGAATGGTGGAAACAATTATTTGGTGAGAGCGAAGGAAAAGATGGAAAGGGTATTTTACCGGATTCTGTTTGTTTCTCAACAGACCTTCATTCATTAGGACAATTTGTACAAGATGGTAAAAAAGTGTTGTTTGAAACAAACTTATATGTTGAAAAACCAATGATTGATTTAACTTTCCCTAGTGATGAAGCTAATGAAGACGGTATGAATTACTTAGCTGGAAAAAGTGTAGACTGGGCAAATAAAATGGCCGCAAAAGGAACTTTACAGGCACATGAAGAAACTGGAAATGTTCCAAATATTTTATTAACTATGCCATCAATGGATGCTTATAGTTTTGGAAATATGTGTATGTTCTTCTTTAAAGCTATCGCTATGACTACACTTATGAATGATTCAAATCCATTTAATCAACCAGGCGTTGAAGTTTATAAGAAAAATATGTTTAAATTGCTAGGTAAAAACTAGTGTGTAAGGTGTGTTTTGTCACACCTTTTTTTATACGCTTACAAATTAGATTAGACTAACCTTTATCGGTTGATTTTACCTTTAAAAATTACATTTATGCTCGTATAATAAACAGTGGTATTGAATATCTATAAAGGAGGAAATATTAATGCCTAGAGCAAAACAGTCTATGGATGGAAATACGGCTGCGGCTCACGTTGCGTATGCTTATACAGACGTTGCTGCAATTTATCCTATTACACCATCTAGTCCAATGGCAGACTCTATTGACCAATGGTCTGCAGCAGGACAAAAAAATATTTTTGGAAATCAAGTAGTCGTTAGTGAACTACAATCAGAAGCAGGAGCTGCAGGTGCAGTACATGGTTCATTAGCTGCAGGTGCTTTAACAAATACATTTACAGCATCTCAAGGTTTATTGTTGATGATTCCAAACATGTACAAGATTGCTGCTGAACAATTACCTTGTGTATTTGATGTATCTGCTCGTACAGTAGCTACTCATGCATTAAATATCTTTGGTGATCATTCAGATGTTTATGCTTGTCGTCAAACTGGTTTCGCTATGTTATGTGAAACAAATCCTCAAGAAGTAATGGATTTATCTCCAGTAGCTCATTTAGCTGCTTTAGAAGGTAAAGTACCATTCATCAATTTCTTTGATGGTTTCCGTACATCTCATGAAATTCAAAAAATCGAAAAATGGGATTATGAAGATTTAAAAGAAATGTGTCCTATGGATGCAGTTGAAGAATTTAGAAGTCATGCTTTAAATCCTGAACATCCAACAATGCGTGGTTCTCACGAAAATGGAGATATTTTCTTCCAACATCGTGAAGCATGTAATACATATTACGATGAATTACCTGCAGTTGTTGAAAAATACATGGGTAAAATCAACGAAAAACTTGGAACAAATTATGATTTGTTTAACTACTATGGAGATCCAGAAGCAGATCGCGTTATCATCGCTATGGGTTCAATCAATGACGTAGCTGAAGAAGTTATTGATTATTTAACAGCAAAAGGAGAAAAAGTTGGTTTAGTTAAGGTTCGTTTATATCGTCCTTGGTCTAGCAAACATTTATTAAAAGTTCTTCCTAAAACTGCTAAGAAAGTTGCTGTTTTAGATCGTACTAAAGAACCAGGTGCTCTAGCTGATCCATTATACTTAGATGTAGCTACTACACTTCGTGAAGCCGGATTAAATGACGTTAAATTAATTGGCGGACGTTATGGTTTAGGATCTAAAGATACTCCACCTTCAAGTGTATTTGCTGTTTATACAGAATTATTAAAAGACGAACCAAAATCTCGTTTCACTATTGGTATTGTTGATGATGTTACAAACTTATCATTACCAGAAGTAAAACCAGCTCCAAATACTTCTACACCTGGTACTGTTGAATGTAAGTTCTGGGGTCTTGGAGGAGATGGAACTGTAGGTGCCAACAAGAACTCTACTAAGATTATTGGTGACCACACAGATAAATATATCCAAGCTTATTTCCAATATGATTCAAAGAAAACTGGTGGTATCACAATTTCTCACTTGCGTTTTGGAGATAAACCAATCCGTAGTCCATACTACATTAACCAAGCAGATTTCGTAGCTTGTCATAACCCTTCATATGTTGTTAAAGGTTATAAGATGGTTCAAGACGTTAAACCTGGTGGTGTATTCATGATCAACTGCCAATGGTCTGATGAAGAACTTGAAAAACATTTACCAGCTGAAGCTAAAAAATACATCTATGAAAATAATATTCAATTGTACACAATCAATGCGATTGATAAAGCCATTGAAATTGGTATGGGTAAACGTACAAACACAATTCTTCAATCAGCATTCTTTAAGTTAGCTAATGTAATGCCAATTGATGAAGCTGTTGAATACATGAAGGCAGCTGCTAAAAAATCTTACTCTAAGAAGGGTGATGCAGTTGTTGAAATGAACTATAAAGCAATCGATGCTGGTGTAGATGCTACTCATAAAGTAGAAGTTCCTGCATCTTGGGCTAATCCTGAAGCAGATGCTCCTAAAGCAGATATTGCAGGACGTCCAGCAACTATTAAAATGGTTAAAGATATTATGGAACCAGTTAATATCATGGATGGAGATTCACTTCCAGTTTCTGCATTTACTACAAACATCGATGGTCAATGGGAAACAGGTGCAAGTGCTTACGAAAAACGTGGTACAGCTGTAACTGTTCCAGAATGGGATGCTGAAAAATGTATTCAATGTAACCAATGTGCATTTGTTTGTTCACATGCTACAATTCGTCCATTCTTATTGAGTGAAGATGAAGTGAAAGCTGCTCCAGAACAAATTAAATTAGCTGATGTTAAACCAAAAGCTACAGAATATAAATACACAATGAGTGTTTCACCATTAGATTGTATGGGATGTGGTGAATGTATCACTGTATGTCCTACTGCTGCTATTAAGATGGTTCCTCAAGAATCACAAGCTGCAGAACAACCTGTATTTGACTACTTAGTTGCAAATGTATCTAAGAAAGATTCAGGATTTGCTGATGATACAGTAAAAGGTTCACAATTCAATCAACCATTACTTGAGTTCTCTGGATCATGTGCTGGATGTGCTGAAACAAGTTATGCACGTTTAATTACACAATTATTCGGTGAACATATGTATATCTCAAATGCTACTGGATGTTCTTCTATTTGGGGTGGTCCAGCTGCTACATGTCCATATACTGTAAATAAAGATTCTCAAAAAGGTCCAGCTTGGGCTAACTCATTGTTCGAAGATAATGCTGAACATGGATTCGGTATGCAATTAGGACAAAAAGTATTACGTGAACAAGCTATTAGTGCATTAACTGCTATGTATGAAGGAGAAAAAGCTACTCCAGAATTCAAAGCGGCTTATGACAAGTTCATGGAAACAAAGGATAATACTCGTACAAATTCTGATACTGTACCAGCATTATTAGCTGAAGTAGAAAAAGCTGCAACAGACGGTTGTCCTAAAGCTAAAGAAGTATTAGCTAAAAAAGAATATTTAGCTAAGAAATCTGTTTGGATTTTCGGTGGAGACGGATGGGCTTATGACATCGGATTCGGTGGATTAGACCATGTATTAGCTTCAGGTGAAAATGTAAACGTTATGGTATTCGATACAGAAATGTATTCAAATACAGGTGGACAAGCATCTAAGGCATCTAACATTGGTGAAGTATGTCAATTTGCTGCCGCTGGTAAAGAAATCAAGAAAAAATCATTAGCTGAAATCGCAATGAGTTACGGATATGTATACGTTGCTCAAATCGCTTTAGGAGCTAATCCAGCTCAAGCAGTTAAATGTTTAGCTGAAGCAGAAGCTTATCCAGGACCATCTTTGATCATTGGTTATGCTCCATGTGAATTACATGGTATCGCTAAGGGTGGTATGAACCATTGTCAAGATGAAATGAAGAAAGCTGTTAAATCTGGATACTGGAACTTATTCTCATTTGATCCAGCTAAGAAAGAAGCAGGTAAGAACCCATTCACATTAACTTCTAAAGAAGGAGATGGAACTTACCAAGAATTCTTGAATAACGAAGCTCGTTATACTCGTTTAGTTAAACCATTCCCAGAAAGAGCTGAAAAATTATTCGCTAAATCTGAAGAAGTAGCTAAAGAGCGTTACGAACATTTACAAAAACTTGTTGAATTATACAAGTAAGAATTTTAGAGAGTTGACGTAAGTCAACTCTTTTTTTATAATGAATCCATGAAATTTATGTTTGATTGTGACGACACATTATATGATCTTCAATGGCCTTTTAAGATGTGTGTTGATGAATTGCTTAAAGTAGAAATTGATATGGATCGTTTTTATAAAGACTATCGAATGTTTGGAGATATGATCTTCGATCAGCTTCAAAATGGCTTAATTACGGTTGATGAGTCTGGAATTTATCGTATAGAAAAAGCTTGTGAAAAATACAAGATTGATATAAATCATGACAAGGCGATTGAATTTCAAAAACGGTATCGTTATTATCAAAATCATATTTCTATGGATAGTGAACTGTTCGAGTATTTCTCAAATACAAAGGATGAACTTGCCATCTTAACAAATGGTCAAAATGATCATCAAAGAAATAAATTGAAAACACTAAAAGTTTTTGATTATTTTAGGCAAGATCATATATTCACATCAGAAGAAGTTGGTTATGCTAAGCCGAATCCGAATGCATTTTTAGAATGCTTCAAGCGTATGAATCAATCTTGCGAAGAATGGTATTATATTGGCGATAATTATATAAATGATATGGTTGGTGCTAAAAATGCTGGAATGAAAACAATTCATTTTAATCGCCATCATCAAAAGAGTGGAGAAGCCGCAGATTTTGAAGTATTTAGTGCTAAGGAATTAATTGAATTATTTAAACATCTATAAATGGGAGTGTACTTTCGTATGCTCTTTTTTTATGGTAAAATAAGTAGGATTCTAATGTAAGGAGATATTATGTTTATAACAACGATTCATTCCTTTGATTCACTTGAAAATTTAAAGAATGCAGGTGCTGATGCGATTGTTATTGGTATTGAAAAATATTCGATTCGCTCTAGTATTTGTGTTCAGGAAAATGAACTTTCTTTGTGGAAAGAAAAGTGTAATCGACTAGGATTAAAATTATATATAAATTTATTACGAATGGTAATGGATGAGGATTTAGTTTCTATTCGTCATCTTTTAACTATTTTTAAAAAATTAAATATTGATGGAATTTATTATGCTGATGAAGGTATATTCTTTGAAGCGAAAGAAATTGGAATGGAAGATAAACTCATTTATCAACCAGAAACTTTAGTGACAAGCAGCAATGACGTGAACTTTTATTTAAATTTAGGGATTCAATCTGTTTCCTTAGCTCATGAATTAAGCTTAGAAGAAATACTAAGTATCGCTAAAGTAAACAACAATGTTGAAATATTAGTTCATGGTTATTTTTCTATTCTTTATTCAAGAAGACCTTTAATCACAAATTATTTATCGGCAATTCAAAAAAATGATGTAGATTCATCTTTACGATATGATTTGATTGAACAAACACGAAATGAAAGAATGCCTATACTTGAAGATGAGTCGGGTACACATATCTTTAGTGAATATCCGATTCAAAGCTTGAATCAAATTCAGGATATGGTAGATCTTGGTATTTCTAGATTTAGAATTGATTCGATTTTCTTTGATGATGCATGGGCATGTGAAATTTTAGAGTTATACAACCTTGCCTTGAATGGTACTTTGATTGCGGATGATGAGTCTAGTGATCGATGGTATCATCAAGAAACAATTAAGAAGAAGGAGGACTAATAATGAAAAAAATTGAATTATTGGCTCCTGCTGGAAATTTAGAAAAAGCCAAAATTGCGATTTTATATGGAGCTGATGCCGTTTATATTGGTGGAAAACAATTCTCATTACGATCAAGAGCGAGTAATTTTTCATTAGATGAGATTCATGAATTGGTCGATTTTGCGAATAATCATGGAGCACATGTGCATGTGACTGTAAATATGTTACCTCACGAATCGGATTTAGATGGTATTGAAGAATACTTAAAAGCATTAGATTCGATTGGAGTTCATGCGATTATAGTTGCAAGTCCAAATATTATGATGCTTGCCAAGAAACTTGGATGTAAATTTGAAGTACATGTATCAACACAACATTCTTCTACCAATTCAAGTGCTGTTTCATTCTGGAAAGAAAAGGGAATGGATAGAGTTGTGCTGGCAAGAGAGTGTGGTTTAGCTGATATTGAATCGATTTGTAAAAAAGATATTTTACCGATTGAAGTCTTTATTCATGGCGGTATGTGTATTTCTTTTTCTGGTCGATGTGTTTTGAGTAATCATATGACTTTGCGTGATGCGAATCGTGGTGGCTGTGCGCAAAGTTGTCGTTGGAAATATCATTTAATGGATGGTGATTCTGAAATTAGTAATCCAAATAATTTATTTTCGATGAGTAGTAAAGACTTGCAAGCGGTTGATTATATTGAATCTTTTATTAAGATGGGTGTGGCTTCATTAAAAATAGAAGGACGTATGAAATCAGCTTATTATCTAGCTACAGTGGTGTCTAGTTATCGTATGTTGATTGATTCCATTTATGAACATGGTTTTGCTGATTCTGCCTTATTAGAGCGTGTAAAAAAAGAAATTGCGAAAGCTGAAAATCGCCCTACAGGCCCAGGTTTTTATGATGGATTACCTGGATATAAGGTGCAATTGTATCAAGATCATGATGAAACAGTGACACAAGAATACGTCGCTATTGTGCAGGATTTTGATGAGGATACAAATGTAGCGATATTACAAGTAAAAAACCACTTTGTACCCAATCATGATTTAGAAATATTTGGACCACATATTCATAGTACGATTGTTCATGTTGGAGATGTTTTTGATTTGGATGATCAAGTTCTAGAAGTTTGTAACAAACCAATGCAAGTTGTAAAAACGGTATGGAATGGACCAATTGAAAAAGATGCAATGATTCGTAAAATTAGATAGGAGAGATATTATGAAGTTAAGTCAAAGCTTTTTTTATACATTAAGAGAAAACGCAAAAGATGAAGATAGCGTTTCAAGCAATTTATTAGTACGTGCAGGAATGATCAAAAAGTGCTCTAATGGTATTTACATGATTATGCCTATGGGTAAGAAGGTTTTATCGAAGGTTGAAAATATTATTCGTGAGGAAATGGACGCAAAAGGGGCACAAGAATTGTTAATGCCAGCTTTAATTCCAGAAGATGTTTATATTCAATCTGGAAGAAGAGAAGCTTTTGGATCGAATATGTTTTCATTAAGTGATCGATACAATAAACGTTATGTATTAGGTCCAACACATGAGGAATTATTTGCAGTCGCAAGTTCAATGGATGGTAAATCATATAAAGATTTTCCATATAATTTGTATCAAATTCAAACTAAGTATCGTGATGAAACAAGACCTAGATATGGATTGATTCGTGTACGTGAGTTCATTATGAAAGATGCTTATACGTTTGATATTGATGAAAAAGGATTGGATGAAGGATATCAAAAAATGTATGATGCCTATTGTCGAATTATGGATCGTTTGGGATTGGAATATAAAATCGTAAAAGCAGACACAGGAGCAATGGGTGGACTTCTATCCGAAGAATATCAAGCTTTATCAAGTATTGGTGAAGACGTTGTTGTTGGATGTGAATCTTGTGATTTTTCAAGTAACTTAGAAATCACGGAAGTTATTGATTTGTTAGAAGATAGTAAAGAGTCTGAACTTGAAATGGAAATTTGTGAAACGCCAAACGCAAAAACAATTGAAGAAGTTGCTTCATTTTTAAATAAATCTGCATCTGATTTTGTAAAAACTTTAATCTATAATATTGATGGTAAAATCGTTGCCTTCTGTATTCCAGGTGATCGTGAATTAAACGAGACAAAGGCTTTAAAAATTGTTGGTGGAAATGAAATAGAACTTGCTAGTTTTGAAGATGTTGAAAAAGTAACACATGCTAAAGTAGGTTTTGCAGGGCCAGTTGGAATTGATTGTCCTGTTTATATGGATCGTCAAATTGCGCATATGAAAAATTTCATTGTAGGAGCCAATAAGACAAATCACCATATTGTGAATTGTAATTGTAAAGATTTTACTCCAGTAGAAGTGGCTGATCTATGTCAAGTTAAAGAGGGTGATCTTTGTCCTTGTTGTCATAAAAAACTTACATTCCAACATGGTATTGAAGTAGGAAACTTGTTTAAATTGGGCACAAAATATTCAAAGAGTATGAATCTCTATTATACGGATGAGAATAACCAACTCCAACCTGTATGGATGGGAAGCTATGGTATTGGATTAGAGCGTTGTATGGCAGCTGTTGCTGATCAGCATCACGATGATTTTGGTATTAAATGGCCTGTTGAAATTGCTCCATATCGATTAGCAATCGTGCCAATCTCTTTAAAAGATGAGAAACAAATGGAAATCGCAAATAAAATTTATGAATATTGTCAATCTAAGAAATATGATGTTTTATTTGATGATCGTAATGAAAGACCGGGTGTTAAATTTAAAGATATGGAATTGATTGGAATTCCATTTAGAATCACTGTAGGTCGTGGTGTTTCTGATGGGAAATTGGAATGGGTGAATCGTAATACAGGTGAAAAAGAAGAAATTTTAGTTGAAGATATTGAATCTCGTATCTATGAAGTTTTTAGTTTGTAAACGCTTGTATTAAATTTGTGGACAAATTTAGTTAGTTTTCATTTACTTTTCAAAAATTTTCATGTATTATGTCAATTAGTTAAAAGGAGTGTGTATTGTCATGCAAAATAAATTCGAAATTTCAAATAACCAGGTTATTATCAATTATAATTTGGCTTATCCTAAAAACCGTGAGGTCTTATTAAAGTCACATACTTTTTGTCGCTTTGTTCAATATTTTATTGAAACTCAAGAGAAAGAGAATGATACTTTATTTCAATATTTAACAAATAATGGTTCGTTGACTGTTTCAGAAGCTGCTAAAGATTTTTGTCATTTCCTAAGATTATTATCAATCTTTAATTGTGATGAATTGGCCGATGAATATTATTTGTCAGATAAAGATTTAACTCTTACCATTATTGAAGAAATTTATCGAAGCTGGCGTTCTTTACAACGATTTGCTTATATGACGAGTGAAAATACTTCTGATTTTGGAGTCAATACTTTAGTAGCATTGGATTCAAATTCAAATAATTTACTTTTAAGAACGTATCGTTTATTTGAAGAGCGATTGATGGGAAGACCAAACTTAGTATATCGTCAGGTACAAGCTGGTACTAATGCATGTTTTTCAATACATAAATTAGAATCAATTTGGTCAGATGAATATGAGGCATTAAAAGATATTCCAATTATTGATACAGTTATGCTTCGTACGCCAATGATCCTACATCCAAAATCAAGCAAGAGAACAGGTATGTTTACTGAAATTGATGTACAACCTTTAACTTATTTTGATAAAGGAACAGATAATTGGTTCTGTTATCCATGTAAAGTTGGAGCTTTATTATGTTTTGTTTATTTTAATTCAAAATATATGGCTAGTGCATTGAGTATGGCGAATTTATTTGAAATTGCTACAAAAGAAGAAACAAATAATAAGCCAGATCTTGTGGTGATTTTTGGAAATGAAGATGGAAAAAATGATACGAATTTCTATCATGATGATAAAAATGATATTTGGGTTGGTTGTGTAAGTGATGATCCAAGAATTGAGTATTTTGGATATCTTAAAAAGATGTGTTTAACACTTCATAATTTAGCTCAAATGAAAAAGGGATGGCTTCCAATCCATGGTGCGTTTGTAAATATCTATTTAAAGGATGGAACAAAAAAAGGTATCATGTTAATGGGTGATAGTGGAGCTGGTAAATCTGAGTCTATTGAAGCTTTAAAAGCAGCTGCAGGAGATATGATCCGTAATGTTGAGGTTGTTTTTGATGATATGGGTACAATTCATTTAGAAAATGGTGTTCCATATGGTCAAGGAACTGAAATTGGCGCTTTCATTCGTCTAGATGATTTGGATCCAGGAACTCCATATCGTGAAATGGACCGCTCTATTTTTATGGCTCCAGAAAATCCAAACTCTCGTATGATTCAACCTGCGAGTCCTTATCGTGTTGTTGTTACGAATCATAAAATTGATTTGTTTGCGTATGCGAATAACTATACGAATGAATTTGGACTACATAAGTTAAGTGTTCAAGAAGTGAAGGATACATGTAAACTTGGTAAACGTATGGCATTAGGTACAACACAAGAAGTTGGTATTTCAACAACATATTTTGCAAATCCATTTGGCCCTATGCAAAAACAAGAAATGTGTGAACCAATTATTGATGAAGTATTCCAAGCATTAGAAGATAACGGTGTATTTGTTGGTGAAATTTATACGCATTTGGGATTTGATAAATCCAACCGTAAAGGATTAAATGTGGCTGCTCAACAATTATTAGATTTTATCACAAAAAAAGACTAAAAAATTAGGTCATCTAACGATGGCCTTTTTACATGAAAAAAGAGTGAAGGATCACTCTAATGGTTTTTGATAAAAGTTCCCATAAAAATTTACTGTGTTATAAGTGTTGATTAAAACTTTTGGATCGACGATTCGTACATTATCAATTACATCTCTTAACTCATATGTGGAAATAACGGCTTTACATACATAGTACTTTTTGTGAGAGTAAGCTCCATAACATTCAAATACACTCATTCCATGTCGACATACAGCCATAAATGCATCTATTACTTGATCTGGGTCTGTCGTCGTAAATTCTACAGTGATTTGAGAATATCTTTGATAGAGCGTTGAAATGGTTTTGGTTGATAAGAATTGGAATATAATGGAATATCCAGCGTAAATCCATCCGCATAGATAACCAAATACAGTAATCATAATACAGTTATATATAAAGACATAATCCCATATTCCTCGATGGATTTTACTTGAAACATATTGTGCTATAAAATCTGTTCCACCAGTTGAACCTCCAGCCCTAAGTGAAATAGAAATGGATACACCCCATAAAAATCCTCCAAATAAGACATTTAGTATTTGATCTTTAAAAAGTGGATCTACATGTACAATAGATATAAAAAATGAAACTAAAATAAATTGAAGACAACTTAATAAAGTAAATCTAGGCGAAATGTGTTTGTAGCAAAGCAATGCGGCTGGTAAATTTAAGAGTAAAATCCCAATAGAAGTTGGAAACTTTATATTTACTAAAGCACAAACCTTATTAATTAATAAGGCAAGACCTGTAAATCCACCAGATATTAAGTTGCATGGATCCATAAAAATAGACATAACCAGACTTTGCATAAGAGCACTAAGTATGATTAAACATATTGAAAAACAGAGCTTAGCTTTTTTTTCTCTCTTAAGCTCTCTAATTAAATTCCTCATATTTTCTTCCTCATATTCACTTTAATGATAATAGACTAATTTAGATAAAATCACAACCTGATTTTTATACAAATGAAAACGAATTTTTTTCTTGCAAAAGGATGTAAAGTGTTGTAATATAAATAGGCAGTCAATAAAACACATATGGTTCCGTAGCCAAGTGGCTAAGGCAATAGACTGCAACTCTGTGATCATCAGTTCGAATCTGATCGGAACCTCCATTTAAGATGGGGTCGTGGCGGAATAGGCAGACGCAACGGACTTAAAATCCGTTGGGAGTTAATCCCGTGTGGGTTCAAGTCCCACCGTCCCCACCATCTTGTTTATTGTGTATATATGGTTCCGTAGCCAAGTGGCTAAGGCAATAGACTGCAACTCTGTGATCATCA
>CAVBGZ010000049.1:0-16798 GCA_963595075.1 Waltera intestinalis | reverse complement strand
AAAAAAGTCAGTCGGGATAGACTGACTACATGTTTTCTGTGATATATCTTGCGACATAAACACCAGAAGCAGACGCATGAGATAGAGAGTGAGTAACACCTGAACAATCTCCAATGACGAATAAACCTTTGTGCTTTGTCTCTAGGTTTTTGTCGACTTTCACTTGCATATTATAGAATTTAACTTCAACACCATAAAGTAAAGTATCATCACTCGCTGTTGAAGGACAAACCTTATCTAAGGCATAAATCATTTCGATGATGTCATCCAATTGACGCTTAGGAATGACTAGAGATAAGTCTCCTGGCGTTGCGTTAAGTGTTGGAGTGACAAAACCTTGTTGAATACGAGCAGGAGTAGAACGTTGACCACGGATCAAATCACCGAAACGTTGAACGATAACACCTCCACCTAACATGTTAGATAGACGTGCAATACTTTCACCATACTGGTTACTTTGAGAGAATGGTTCTGTAAAATGGTTGGATACTAATAAAGCGAAGTTTGTATTGTTTGTAAAGCGAGCAGGATCTTCATAACTATGACCATTTACAGTAATAATACCATTTGTGTTTTCATTTACGACAACACCTCTAGGATTCATACAGAATGTACGAATTTTATCTTGATATTTTTTAGAACGATAAACGATTTTTGATTCATATAGAGAATCGGTTAATTCAGAGAATGTATCGGCATTTAATTCAACACGAACACCAATGTCTACGCGATCGGATTTTGTTTCAATACCTAAATTTGAACATACAGACTCCATCCATTTACTTCCAGAGCGACCTGTAGAAATAATACACTGACTTGATGTATATGTTTCGTCCTTACATACAATTTCATATCCATCATCTATTTTGTTGACCATATCTACATGGGCAAAGAATTTAAAATCAACTTTATCCTTTAATTCATTATATAAATTTTCCAATACGACATAATTAATATCTGTACCCAAGTGACGTACTTTTGCCTTTAATAAGTGTAAATCATTTTGAAGACATTTCTTAGCAATGGCAGCATCTGAATTCGCATACAAACGCGTTTTTTCTCCACCCATTGCACAATTGATCTCATCCACGTATTCCATTAAATCAATGGCTTCTTTATCACCAACATATTCAAATAGATTTCCACCAAATTCATTCGTAATATTATATTTTCCATCACTAAATGCACCAGCTCCACCAAATCCGTTCATGATGGCACAACTTTTACAATGAATACAAGATTTGATTTTCTTTCCATCAATTGGACACTTTCTCTTTTCTAATGGAGCGCCCGCTTCAAACACTCCAATCTTTAATTCTGGTTTGTGCTTTAATAGTTCATAGGCAGAAAAAATCCCGCCAGGCCCAGCACCAATAATAATAATATCGTATCGCATCTTTTTTCCTCCTGGTCAAACTTAACCCGAGATATTATACGGATAAACTTTATTTTATGCAAGATAAATATTTTCTTTTTGACTATGCTATAATCTTAAAGAGTGAATTGAGGAAAAAATAATGAATAAATCAAAAATAAATGAAGTTTTAATGATTCTAGTAGGTAATTTTATCGTAGCCTGTTCTGTATCTTTTTTTATATTGCCAAATGATATTTTGACAGGAGGTGTAGCGGGTGTATCTGTCGCATTAAAACCCGTTGTACCAATTAATCCAGTTATCATGATTGACATCTTAACGGTTGGATTATTTATTGTAGGAGCCATCTTTTTGGGAAAACGATTTGCGATGAAATCTATCATTTCTACGATTTGTTATCCTGCATGCATTACATTCTTAACTTATATTGTATCTTTATTTCCAAAAGATACCTTTGTGATGCCAGCTTACGTCGCAACCATTTATGCCGGCGTTGTTACTGGAATTGGCTTAGGCATTGTCTTTCGTGTAGGAGCAAGTACCGGAGGAATGGACATTGTAGCTCTTGTGTTGCATAAATATTTAAGAATTCCAGAAGGGACAAGCGTTATGGTTGTGGATTCTTTAACGGTTTTATTAGGCGTATTAACATATGGACTCACACCAGCACTCATTGGAATTATGTCTGTATTTGTGTGTGGTGTTGCCATTGATAAAACGGTAATGATGGGAATGCAGTCAGCGAAAAATGTCATGATTGTATCCAATGAATGGAAACAAATACGAAGAATCTTACTAGAAACAGTGGATCGAGGCGTCACAATTTTAGATGGAAATGGTGGCTATACACAAGCACCTAAGCCTGTTTTAATGTGTGTAATCAAACAGAAACAATATCCATTATTAGAAGCGAGTGTATTAGAAATTGATCCTAAAGCTTTTATTATTGTGAATGATGTACACCAAGTACATGGTGCAGGATTTACTTATGCAGATGTGGTGATGGAAGATGAAACAACATATTAAAGAAATCCTTGTTGTAGAGGGGAAAAATGATACAAATACGCTACAATCGTTTTTTGATTGTGACACCATCGAAACAGGTGGAGATCAAGTAAACGAAAAAACGATTGAAAGGGTAAGAGAAGCACAGAAAACACGTGGCGTTATTATTTTTACAGACCCAGATACACCAGGAGAACATATTCGAAGATTAATATCCAATGCTGTTCCAGGATGTAAACATGCGTTTATCGATAAGAAACTAGCAAGAACGACAAAAAAAGTAGGGGTTGAACATGCACAAAAAGAAGATCTGTGGCAAGCTTTATGTCATTGTGTCACATTTGAAAACACAAGTGAAACCCTGTCTTTTGATGATTTTGTTGATTTTGGATTTGTAGGAAACAAACAACTACGCTTCGAGCTTTGTTCAAAATTTCATATCGGGCCCTGCAACGCAAAGACATGCTTTAAAAGATTAAATCAAATGAAAGTCACAAAAGAAGACATTATAGAAAGGATGGAGCTATGAAAACACCAATCGCAACTATAAAGAAGACAAAAGAAATACAAGATACCTATAAAGTTTTCACGAAAAAAAGTTTTGGCCAAAATTTTATCATTGAACCAAAAGTTGTTGAAAAGATTGCGCAAGCTGCCATTCAATCTGAAGATGAACTTGTTTTTGAGATTGGGCCAGGCATTGGGGCTTTAACGCAATTTTTGTGTGAAAGAAGCAATCAAGTCATTGCCTTTGAAATTGATGAAAGATTGCCTGTTGTTTTAGAGAATGAAATTGGCTTTGATCATCTTCAAATTGTTTTAGAAGACATTTTGAATGTAGACATTGATGAACAAATCAGAAAATATAGAAAACCTGACCAAAAGGTTGTTTTCGCATCAAATCTACCTTACTACATTACAACACCGATTCTTTTTAAATTATTTGAAGCGCATGAACCGATTGAAAGAATTACGGTCATGATGCAAAAGGAAGTAGGACAACGTTTTTTGGCGCATGAAAATGATAAAGAATACAACGCATTAAGTGTTATTACACAATATCGTTGCAGTGTAAAAAAAGTGATGGATGTTTCTAGACATGTGTTTTGGCCAAGCCCAAATGTGGATTCGATGGTTGTGCAATTTGAATTTCATCATCAATATCATCTTGAAGATGAAAATTTCTTTTTTGAAATGGTAAAAGCATGTTTTACGCAAAGAAGAAAAACAATTTATAATAACTTTCAAAATTTCACGAAAGATAAACAAGAAGCTTCCAAACTTTTAGAACAAGCTAATATTTTACCAAGTACACGAGCACAACAATGTACTTTGGATGATTTTATTCGATTATATGAGGTGACCTATGCAAGTAAAAGCACACGCAAAGATTAATATCGCTTTAGATGTCGTAAAAAGAATGGATAACGGATACCATGCGCTAGATATGATTATGGTTCCTATCTCTATATATGATGAAATTGAAATTGAAAAATCTGAATATGATCATGTAACATGTCAAGGAATGGAGCTTCCTGAAAAGAATACCATCACAAAGATGTTACAGGTTTTAAGAGAAAATTATTCAATTTCTAAAGGGTACCACATCAATGTGATTAAAAATATTCCTCAACAAGCAGGGCTAGCTGGAGGTAGTGCAGATGCAGCGGGTGTATGTAAAGCGATTATGGAATTGGAAAATCTATCTATAGATGAATCTACACTCTTTACATTGGGGAAAAAAGTAGGGGCTGACGTACCCTTTTGCCTCTACAACAAATGGGCTAGAGTAAAGGGGATAGGTGAAGAAATTTCTGGGATTGATACAGACTGGAAGTTTAATGCCGTCTTATTAAAACCAGATTTTGGCATTTCAACACCGATGGCCTTTTCTAAATGGAAAGAATCACGTCCCTTTCATCCGGATGTAGATTTAGTACAATTGGCTGTCCAAGAAAAGAATATGGGTTTATTGTATCAAACAATGGCCAATGCTCTTGAACCAATCGCTTTTGAATTAGAACCTGAATTAAATCAGATTAAAATGGATATGGAAGATGCAGGGCTTGTTCGTATTTTAATGTCTGGATCAGGTTCAAGTATGATTGGTTTTAGTGTGGATGAAGATGTTTTAGAGGATGCTTGTAAAAAATTAAGTGAGAAATATAATTTTGTGAAAATAATTACGATTGGAGGATAAAATGAGCTATTCAGTCATTCAATATCTTGTTTTTGTTGCTTGTTTTGGCTTAAGCTTTTATGCCATCAGCAGTATTCAATTTGAAAAAATATGTAATGTGAAGAATCCTAAAAAAGTGCAAGTCTTGATGTTTTTGTTATCGTTAGTTTTGGCCTATCTTTCTTGCCAGGCCATTCTACAATTAACAGTATTAAATGGGTTTGTTGGATAAATGGTATGCCCTTGATTTAGGGGCATATCAAATGCACTTTTATGATTATTCTTCACAAGAAAAAACTTCAATACGAACAATAACAGCTTATAAACAAGATCGATTGCTAGCTTATGGACAAGAAGCTTTTCCATATCTGTATAAGGATTTGAATTCTGTACAAATAAAGTATCCGATTTCACATGGCCAAATGTTGAATTCTGTTGCTTCAATGATTAAGGGTGGACTTGAACAACTTCATGCATATGATCACGTATTTCGTCCGGCTATTCTTGCTTGTGTTCCTTTTGATTTGACACAGGAACAACGTGAAATTTGGCAAAGGGAATTTTTGAAGTGTGATGTTTCTAAAGTGGAATTTGTGGAAAATATGGAAGTTTTAAAACAAGAAGAAACTTGTTTTATGATTCATGCAGGCCATTCTTATACGGAACTGGCAATCTATGCTCAGAACGAAAAGATTTTAGAAAAAACTCTATTTTATGCAGGTGCACAGATGGATGAGCAAATCCAAAAACTGGTTTATATGAAAACGGCTTGTTTTATATCAAAAGTGGATGCAGCTTTATTAAAAGAGCAAGCAAGTCTTACTTTGAAAAAGAATAAAGATTCATTATTATCGTGTTATGGATTTGATCGTCACCAAAATTTATGTTCGATTCAAATACAGGCAAGCTTTTTATGGCCTGCTTTAGAGATGGTGGAAAGACAGATTTCTTTATGGGCAAAACATTGTTTTGATCAATTGCCTATGCAGCTACAGGAATATATTCTAATACATGGAATTCAGTTATCGGGTGGACTTGCAGATTGTTTTGGGTTATCTCAAATTTTGTCTCAACAATTATCTTGTCCAATTCTTTGTACAAAACAAGGACAATGCGCTATGATTAATGCATTAAAGGAGTGTAAATCGTAATGATCTCAATTCAAATGATTATATTGCCTTTGTGTATTTCCCTCGTTTTAACTCCGCTTGTAAAAAGGTATTCTATTTATTGTGGAGCTTACGCAAAAGAAAATAAAAGAACAGTTCATCATGGGAAAATATCTCGTATTGGTGGAGTTGCGATTTATATCGCTTTTATTATCACAATGGCTGTTTTTATACAAGCAGATCGAGCTATAAAAGGATTGATTATTAGTAGTAGTATCATGTTTTTTACCGGCTTGATCGATGATTTAATTGATATGAAACCTCCTGTGAAACTCGCGTTAGAAGTCGTTGCGGCCACAGTTTTGATTTACTTTGGAATTTCTGTTGATGTCATACGTTTACCGCTAGGTATTCAAATTGATATGGGAATTGTTTCTTTTGTCTTTACAATTATATGGGTTGCTGGTATCACAAATGCGGTTAACTTAATTGATGGTTTGGATGGATTAGCTGGAGGCATGAGCGTTATTATCTTAATTGTGATTGGTTCTATTTCTATTATCGAAAGACGTTCGGATGTTTTGTGTATTACTTTTATATTGGCGGCAAGTACATTAGGTTTTTTGGTATATAATGCACATCCAGCAAGTATTTTTATGGGAGATTGTGGATCCTTATTTCTTGGATTTATGATTTCGGCCATTTCTTTGTTGGGATTTAAATCAAGTACGATTTTGACGTTGGCTCTTCCTATTTTATTGTTGATGCTTCCAATTATTGATACTTTATCAGCCATATTACGAAGGACTTTAAAAGGGATGAAATTTATGGAGGCAGATAAGAGTCATATTCACCATTTATTGATGTCTCAATTTGGTCACAGGAATACAGTGATTATTATGTGTGGAATTACAGCTTTATTTGGCTTGAGTGCTTTTGCGTATATGATCAATCGAAATATTGGCTTTATAGTCATGCTTGTGATCTTATTGTCGGTTGAAATTTTTATTGAAAAATCAGCCATGATTAGTGAAAAATATCATCCTTTGATTGGTTTATATCGAAGAATAAAAAAAAGATTGGGTATTTTTAGATAAAATGCCCTTTTTTTAGGTTTTTTTCACATTACTTTGGTTTAATAGAAGTATGGAACCGAGAGAGTGGCAAAAACGTAAAAACAAAAAAATTCCAGTTATGGTGAACGAAATCGCAAATCAGGCTCATGTTGCAGAAGAAAATTTATTGGCTAGTCTAACGGAAAAGGAGGTCTATGATTATATGTTGTCAAAATTAAATTTTTGTCAACGCAAACAAATGTATTCATCTCTTGAAGCGAAGGTCTATCTTCAAGTAGGAGATATTTGTTTTACTGATTTTGGCTTGGCTTATTTAAGTGAGGTTGGTTATCAGCATTTTGGTTTAGTTCTAGCTATGCGACATGGAAAGATTTTTGTAGTACCTATGAGTGGAAATTATCAGGCCTATCAAAAGGCGTATGATCCAAAGACAAAACAGGGAAAAAAGCATTTGATGCGTTTACCTGAAATTGAAGGGTTGAATAAGTCGAGTGTATTATTTTTAAACGATGCGAAATGGATCAATTCGGCAAGAGTCATTGATGTTAAGGCACATATTGATGAAGATTCAGTGCTGTTTGAAAAAATAAAAAATTTAGTTCTTCAAATGATATAATAGAAACATGTCAAAAAATATTGTTGCCGTTTCAGGTGGTCCTGATAGTATGGCTTTATTAGATCAATTATATAAGAGTGGAAAGGATTTAGCTGTAGCTCATGTGAATTATCAACATCGAGATACAGCTTTTCGTGATGAAAAAATCGTAAAAGAGTATTGCTTCAAAAGAAATATTCCTGTTCGTGTTTTATATCCTGAATATGTAAGTGGAAATTTTCAAGCCTGGGCTAGAGATGTTCGCTATGATTTTTTTGAGAAGGTTGCGGATGAATATCAGTCCAAAAAGATATATGTGGCGCATCAAATGGATGATTGTATTGAAACGTATATTTTCCAAAAAAGAAGAAATATGGTTTGTTCATGGTATGGGTTAAAAGATGAATCCAATCGCCATGGATATTGTATTATTCGTCCTTTATTAGGGTATACCAAAAAAGAGCTTGAAGCGTATTGTGTAACAAATCAAATATCGTATGGGATTGATGAATCGAATTTAACGAATCATTACACAAGAAATGAAATTCGTCATTCGATGATTGAATTAATGTCAAAAGAAGAAAAAATAGAATATATTCAGCAGATTGCTGATGAAAATAAAGAACTTGTTAAACAAAATAAGAAAATCGAATTGTTTTTAGATTCATGGGATAATGATGTTGAAAAATTACTTCAACAAGAGAATGCATGGTTATATTTGGATGCCTTTTTATTTTCTTATGTACATCATCATTTTTCTAGAAAATATTTGGAAGAGTTGATTTCTCAATTGCACAAAAATGTCCTTATTGATATAGAAGGATATGAACTTGAAAGGTGCCAGAACCGTTTATATTTTGTACAAAAGAAAGAATCTGTTCATGTGATTCTTCCAAAAGTAGAGTATAAAGAGTATGTGGATTTTTCACTTGATCCAAGTGGGAATACCATCGAATCATGTATGGTTTGTGATTCAGATTTTCCTTTAACAATTCGAAATGTAGACTTACAAGATTCAATTCAGATGCGGTTTGGCAAAAAGAGCGTACATCGTTTTTTTATCGATCGAAAAATACCAAGGGTGTATCGTGGACGTTGGCTTGTGGTACAAAATTCTAAGGGGGAAGTTATTTTTGTTCCTGGACTTGGCTGTGATGTGAATCATTATTCTGAAAATGCGAATATATACTTTAAAATGCATGGTTTTGAATAAATGTTTATGTTACAATGTTTTAGTAACTTAAGGAGATAAAGCGTAATGATTAGCGAAGATATTGAAAAAGTTTTATTAACAGAAGAACAAATTGAAAAGCGTTGTGTTGAATTGGCACATGAAATAGAAGAAGACTATAAAAAAACAGGAAGTGTTCCTATTATTGTTGGACTTTTAAAAGGAAGTGTTCCTTTTATGGCAGAATTGATTAAACGTTTTACATTTCCTTGTGAAATCGATTTTATGTCCGTTAGCTCTTATGATGGAACTGAATCGATTGGAGATGTTCGAATTGAAAAAGATATGGATCTATCTTGTAGGAACCGTTCTATCTTAGTCGTTGAAGATATTGTGGATACAGGTAGAACTTTAGTGGCTGTTAAGCAAATGTTTTTGAATAAAGGGTGCTCCGATGTTAAAATAGTATCCTTGTTAGATAAACCAAGCCGTCGTGTGTGTGAAATTGAAGCAGATTATGTCGGCTTTGAAGTACCAAATGAATTTGTGGTTGGGTATGGACTTGATTTTAATCAAAAATATCGAAACCTTCCATTCATTGGGGTTCTTAAACCAGAAATTTACGAATAGGAGGATTATTTATGAAGAAATGGTTAAATTATTTGCCAACCATCTTCATTTTATCGATTGTATTATCTCTAGTTTTTTATAGCTCACAGGGAAATACTGTACAAATGAATTATACGCAGTTTGAAAAAATTGCAGAAAAGGTTGAATTTAAAGAGAGTGCAATGACCATATCATCTACTGTAATCTCTGTTGAAGGAACGTATGAAGACGGAACAGATGCGGTAGGATATAAGGTGATCGTACCAAAAACAGATAAAAATATTGAAAAATTAGAAAAGATTCTACAAAAAAATGGTGGAAAATTAACGATTAAGGATCCAAATCAAGGAAGTCTTTGGATTTCGATTCTTTCTCAATTGATTCCATTTATCATCATTGCGGTATTCTTCTATTTCATGTTCGCAAAAATGGGAGGCGGAGGCAATAATAAGGCCTTTGAATTCGCAAAATCAAAAGCGCGTGTTGAATCGAATGTTAAAGTTCGTTTTAAAGATGTAGCAGGTTGTGATGAAGAAAAGGAAGAAGTAAAGGAAATTATTGATTATTTACGTTCTCCAAAGAAATTCACAGATATGGGCGCTCATATTCCTAAGGGAATCTTAATGGTAGGTCCTCCAGGTACTGGTAAGACTTTATTGGCAAAAGCCGTTGCAGGTGAAGCCAATGTACCATTCTTCTCGATTTCAGGTTCTGATTTTGTCGAAATGTTTGTAGGTACAGGTGCAAGTCGTGTTCGTGATATGTTTAAAACAGCACAAAAGAGTGCTCCTTGTATTATTTTTATTGATGAAATTGATGCGGTTGGACGTCAACGTGGAGCCGGTATGGGTGGCGGAAACGATGAACGTGAACAAACATTAAACCAATTATTGGTTGAAATGGATGGTATGGTTGATAATGCGGGTATTGTTGTGATTGCTGCAACAAATAGACCTGATGTTTTGGATCCTGCCTTACTTCGTAGTGGTCGTTTTGATCGTCGTGTTACTGTTAGTTTACCAGATATTAAGGGTCGTGAAGCAATTTTAAATGTGCATGCGCGCAATAAAAAATTATCGAGTGATGTTTCTTTGAAAAACTTGGCAAAACGTACTCCAGGATTCTCGGGTGCGGATTTGGCAAATGTTTTAAATGAAGGTGCTATTCTAGCGGTTCGTAAAAATGAGCCTAAAGTTACAATGACAGATTTAGATGAGGCCATTGACCGTGTTATGATGGGTCCTGCTAAAAAATCTAAGAAATATACAGAAAAAGATAAATGGCTTGTTTCTTACCATGAGGCTGGTCATGCGGTGATTGGTTTAAAGCTTGAAGATGCCGATATGGTTCAAAAGGTTACAATCATTCCTCGTGGTGATGCGGGTGGATATAATTTGATGACACCTCGTGAAGAAAAATATTTCCATCGTAAATCCGAATTTATTGCACAGATCACTGGTTTATTAGGTGGTCGTACGGCTGAAGAAATCCAATTTGGTGAAATCAGTGCGGGTGCCGTAAATGATATTGAAAAATTGACAGAGATTGCGAAAAATATGGTTCGTGTTTATGGTATGTCAAGTTTAGGACCTATCCAGTATGCAGATCCTCAAGGAAATGTATTCTTGGGAAGAGATTATACAAAGGGTAGCGATTATTCGGCTGGTGTTGCGGCTGAAATCGATAAAGAAGTCCGTGCAATTGTGGATGAGTGTCACAATAACTGTCGTACAATTTTAACTGAAAATAAGGATTTGTTGGATTTGATTGCACATAATTTGTATGAGCATGAAACCCTAACAAATGAAGAAATCACAAATTTAATGAATTTTGGACAATTGACAGATCCAAATGAAACGCAAGAAGTTGAGGAAGTCGTAGAAGAAAATCTTCCATCTATTCCTGAAGTTCCTAGTGGAGTGGATCAAAAGGATTTGGATGATGCGTTCAATGAATTAACAAAGAAAAAAGACGCATAGGCGTCTTTTGTTTTATATGGAGGAAAAATATGAAAGATCAACTAGTAAAAGCACTTGTATTGAATGAGCATGTGCGAGTATATGTAGTTCGAACAACCGATATGGTTCAAGAGGCACAAAATCGTTTTGATTTACATCCTTGTGCTTGTGCAGCATTAGGAAGAACGTTATCCGTTTCAAGTATGATGGGGGCTATGTTAAAGTCAGAAGATGAAATGTTGACAGTAACCATTAATGGGCATGGACCGATCGGCTCCATTGTCGTAGATGCATATGCGAATGGAAATGTGCGTGGATTTGTGTCTAATCCTCATGTGGAGGATGTTTATTATGGTCCTGGTAAACTAAATGTAGGAGCTGTTGTAGGTACGGATGGGACATTAACTGTTACGAAAGATTTGAGTATGGAAGAGAATTTTTCTGGTACAGTAGAGTTACAGAGTGGTGAAATAGGAGAGGATTTTGCGTACTATTTTACTTTATCGGAACAAACACCAACAGCTGTGAGTTGTGGCGTATTGATTGGTACGGATGGCAAAGTCGCTAGTGCGGGTGCCTTGATTCTTCAAATGTTACCAGATGCCACAGATACAGATATTTCCATTTGTGAACATGTATTAGAAGGTTTAAAACCTATGAGTACATTGATTCAGGAATATGATGATGCTTCTTTAGAAGATTTGATCAATGATATGTTTGAGGATGCCAAAATTTTATCAAATCAACCTGTTTCGTATTCTTGTCCTTGTTCAAAAGAGAGAATGGCTAGAGCGCTTCAGACGATTAAAAAGTCAGATGTTTTAGATATGGCCCATCATGATCATGGATGTAAGATTACTTGTAATTTCTGTAACGAAGATTATAGCTTTAGTGAAGATGAATTAATAGAGATTGCGAGTCATATGCATGATTAAGATTGGTCAGGTAGAGATTGATAATCCAGTTGTGATTGCACCGATGGCGGGTATCAGTAATATTGCGTTTCGAAGGGTGGCTAAAAAATTTGGGGCAGGACTTGTATGTAATGAGATGGTGAGCGATAAAGCTCTATATTACGGCTCATTAAAAACGAGTGATATGTGTATATCAAGCAAGGATGAACATCCACTTAGTTTTCAATTGTTTGGACATGACATTGATACTGTTGTGTATGCGGCGAAATATTTAGATACACAGACGGATTGTGACATCATCGATTTTAATATGGGTTGCCCGGTAAATAAGGTGATTAAGGCGCAAGCGGGAAGCTTTTTGATGAAAGATATTGATTATGCCAAAGAATTGGTTTCAAATATTGTTCAGAATGTTTCTAAGCCAGTTACGGTAAAAATGCGTTTAGGCTTTGATCCTTATCATATTAATTGTGTAGAGATGGCTAAAGCTATGGAGAGTGTTGGTGTAAGTGCGGTTGCCGTTCATGGAAGAACCAGATCACAGATGTATGAAGGAAAAGCAGATTGGTCTTATATTAAGAAGGTAAAAGAAGCCGTATCAATTCCTGTCATTGGCAATGGAGATGTGCGTAGTGTTGAAGATTTTCATCGTATGTTAGATGAAACGGGTTGTGATGCAGTGATGCTTGGTCGTGGCATTGTTGGAAATCCATTTTTGATCCAAGAGTGCGTAGATTCAATTACCGGTCAAAAACATGAGTTTACTTTGCAGGATCGTATCGATATTTGTATGGAACATGCGAAAGGTTTGGTTGATGTAAAGGGTGAAAAAGTGGCGATTCGTGAGATGAGAGGTCTTGCGAGTTGGTATTTAAAAGGTCTTCCAGGTTCACATTCTTTCAAAAATGAAATGTCGAGTATGAATTCATTGGCGGATTTAGAAAATATATTGTATCGTTTTGTTCAAAGCAGTCTTGGTTAAGATTGCTTTTTTAGTAAGCGTTTTCAAAATTGTAAAAAACTGCTTTTGTTTTGGCAAAATCCGTTATAGAATATAGGAAAGGGGGTCTTGTGAGTTATGGACCAAAGAAGTTTAAAAGCCTTTTTTGAAGGACAAGAAATTCATGCATATAATATTTTTGGAGCACATATAGAAAAGGGTGGTGTTCGTTTTTGTGTATATGCGCCAAATGCGAAAAATATTTCTGTGATTGGAACATTTAATGATTGGGATGAAACGGCTAGTCGCATGGAAAAGGATAGTAGTGGTGTGTGGCAGTGTGTTTGTAAAAATGCAAAGAATAAGGATTCATACAAGTATCGTGTGTGGCAGGCGAATGGCGAAGTTGTAGATAAGATGGATCCGTATGCTTTTTATAGTGAATTAAGGCCAAATACGGCGAGTATCATTTCGGATTTATCGTATTCAAAGTGGAGCGATGAAAGCTGGTTAGAGAAACGAAATAAAGGATTTAATGATCCGGTTAGTATTTATGAGATGCATGTAGGATCTTGGAAAAAGGATGAGGATGAAGAGTTTATTCATTATTCTGAAATTGAAAAAGATTTGATTGCACATTGTAAGAAGCATCATTATACTCATGTGGAAGTGATGCCTTTGTGCGAATATCCTTTTGATGGTTCTTGGGGATATCAATGTACGGGATATTTTTCAAGTACGTCTCGCTATGGCACAAATCATGAGTTGATGCATTTTATTAATGCGTTACATAAGGCAAATATTGGTGTCATCATGGATTTTGTTCCCGTTCATTTTGTGAAGGATAATTACGCTTTGGCAACTTTTGATGGAACTCCATTGTACGAGTATCCAAAGAGTGAGGATGCCAATTCAGAGTGGGGAACACTAAATTTTAACTTATGGAAAGAAGAGGTTCGTTCTTTCTTGATGTCGGCTGCCAATTTCTGGGTAGACGTATATCATGTAGATGGTCTTCGTATGGATGCGATTAGTAATGCGATTTTCTGGCATGGAAATAAGAACAATGGTGTGAATGAAGGTGCTTGTGATTTCATGAAGCGTATGAACCATTTGTTAAATGAAGAACATCAAGGAAAAATCATGTTGATTGCGGAAGATTCTTCTGATTTTCCTAATGTCACAAAACCAAGTTATGCCGGAGGATTAGGATTTGATTATAAATGGGATCTAGGTTGGATGAATGATACTTTATCTTATTTAAAGAAGGATCCAATTTATAGAAAGTGGCATCATAATGATATGACATTCTCTATGGCTTATTTCTATTCGGAACGATTTATTTTACCATTTAGTCATGATGAGGTTGTGCATGGTAAGGCAACAATCGTAGATAAGATGTGGGGAAGTTATGAAGATAAGTTCTCACAAGCACGAGCATTATATGCGTACATGTTTACACATCCTGGTAAGAAATTGAATTTCATGGGAAATGAGATTGGTCAGTTGCGTGAGTGGGATGAACAGAAGAGCTGTGACTGGTTCTTGTTGGATTATCCTATGCATGATGCGTTTGAGCATTTACATGAAGACTTAGGTAAATTATATGTTGAGAATGATGCATTCTTTAATCAAGATTATGATCCGGTAAAATTTCAGTGGATCGATGCGGATAATGCTTCACAGAATACTTTCTCCTATATTCTTAAGGGATCAAAAAAGGATTTTGTGGTTATTTTGAATTTCTCAACAAATGCGTATGCACATCAACAATTTGGTGTTTGTCAAAAAGGTACTTATAAAGAAGTGTTAAATACACAATGGGATATTTATAATGGCAATTTAACTCATCATAATCCACAAAATGTACAGGCAATGCGTTTATCAAGACATAATCAGCCTTACATGATTGAAGTAGATGTTCCTAGTTTTGGAGCCACAATTTATGAAGTAGAAAAGGAATCTTAGAGCGAAAGTTCTAAGATTTTTTTTAACTCATAAATTTATAAGTTACTTAAGAATTTGCTAATGTGTTCATATTGTGAAGTAAATTGGATAGGATAAGTGTGTCAAAACAAGGAGGAAGAAATCATGTTAAATGAAAATGTTGTAAAAGCATTAAAGAATGGAATGTGGGACTTGGCAACGTGTTCTAATAATGAACCAAATGTAGTTCCAGTCGCATTTAAGGATGTAACAGAAGATGGAAAATTAGTGGTTGGAGATGTTTTTTTGAAAACAACTTTAAAAAACATTGAAGAAAATAAAGGTAAAATCGCGATTTCTGTATATGATGCGAATCATTTAGAGGGATATCAAATTAAAGGTGTTGCTCAATATGTAACACAAGGAGAGATTGTAGATACTTTCAAAGCGATGGTTGAAAAAATGTTTAATGGATCAGCAACCGCTAAAGGCGCCTTAATTATCACGCCTGATAAAGTGATTGTAACAACGCCTGGTGCAGATAATAAAAAGGAATTATAGGCCACTCATAAATTTCATAGTTACTTTAAATTGAATAATGGTTTCGTTATAATCTAGCTATGGCAAAATATGAGAAGAAATTAGAAGAAGATATTCGCTGCCCTTTAGAGTATGGGCTACAAATTTTTGGTGGTAAATGGAAATCAAGAGTAATTTGTGTTTTATCGGCTAACGAAAAGTTACGTTATCACGAAATTCGAAAAGAAATGGTGAATATTACAGATGCAGTATTAGCATCCACTTTGAAAGATTTGATTGCGGATGAGATGATCAATCGAAAGTCTTATGATGAAATTCCACCACGCGTTGAATACTCTTTAACAAATAAAGGTAAGTCGATTGTTCCGATTCTACAAAATATTTGTACATGGTCCCATGTTTTTTATAAGGATGATTCAAAAAATGAAATGCGACAATGCCAAAAGTGTGATTATGTGAGGTAATGATTATGATAACTTATACTTATGAAAAGAAGTTCACGAAAGAGCAAATTCAAGAATTATTCACATCTGTAAATTGGGTTTCAGCACATTATCCAAATCGTCTATATCAAGCTTTAATGCATTCATCATGTGTTTTAACGGCTTGGGAGGATGAGAAACTAGTAGGGCTTATCCGTGCATTAGATGATTCTTGCATGTTAGCACAAATTCATTATGTTTTGGTTCATCCAAATTATCAAGGATATGGCATTGCTGGAAAAATGATTGAAATGATAAAGGAAAAGTATAAAGACTATTTCTATATCGAAGGTATGCCGGAAGATAAAGAGAATGTTCCATTTTATGAAAAACATGGATTTGTTCATATGGAAAATGGTGCTGCCATACAGATTTGTAACGATATAAAAGATTATGAATAAATACATTGAAGGAAGGATTTGACTTCCTTTTTTAATTTTTTTCTTCTTTTTTAAGTCAATTTTTAAAAATATTCGTATAAGAATATAGAGGAGTTGATACTTTGAAAGAGATTATTGAAATTATGAGTGTAGAAGATTTAAAAAGGATTGAAAAACTAGTGCGTTTATCTGCACAAAAAGATGTGTTCATGTATTTAAAAGAAAAAGGGATATCCATTGATGTCTTTGAGAATGTAGAAGAAATACTCGCTTGTGATGATTTTGAAATAGAAATAGATTCGAAATCACTAGAAGTGGTCGTTGAATGTTATTTATCTGGATTACGTCAAAAAGCTCGTTTTGAATTGTTTGATCAAATGAAAAAACGGGGTATGAGTAAGAATGGGATTCTTAAATATTTTGATTTTAATCTATTGTGGGCAGGTATTTTGTTTGATTTGTTAAAATATGTAGAAACATACTAAATTGTGAAATAATTGATTTATTTGAAAGGGTGTCCAGATTTACTAAAGTTTGC
>CAVBGZ010000048.1:0-16819 GCA_963595075.1 Waltera intestinalis | reverse complement strand
ACATTATATTATCTTTTAATATTTATTTTCTTTAACTCATTTAGTTATATCAGCCTTTTGAACATTCAACGTTCTTTTTCTTCTCTGCCTATTGTTATAATAAATTGTTCTGGCTATTATTTTTTATTAGAATTCTAATTCTATACGAAAATAAACTCGATACATTGATCTGTAGTATTGTAAGAAATTGTTGCACGTTTAGTTAAAGTTCCGTTATCGTTCGATTCAATTGCAAATCCTGGAGATTGAAGAGGCCCAGCGCATTGAACTGGCTTACCATCAGAAAAATAAACTGGCTTGATAGTAGAACCGCCATTAGATGTTAATTTAGTAGCAGATGCTGCATTGCCGGAAATACTATTTTTCAATGTACCGTCAATAGCAGTAATTGTTCCACCGTTTATATATACTGGAGTACTTGCACTTCCGATTGTGGTGCTAATTGCCACTGGAAGTCCATTACTGCCGAAATATACCGGCTTGGCATTAGATCCTATTGCTGTACTAATATTTAATTTAGAAGCAGATGCTGCATTGTTTGAGATCGTTCCGGAAATCGCTACAGGAACCCCATTAGAAAAATAAACTGGTTGAGTAGATGATCCGATATTTGCAGTAATATTTAATTTAGAAGCAGATGCTGCATTGCCGGAAAGGGAACCACTGAAAGTCACAGCTGTTATTGTACTTGCAGAGAAGTTTCCATTAACAGCTAATACTATATAATTTCCTGAAGCTGCTACATTGCTTGAATAACTTTGTAATATATAATTTTTATTAGCGTCTGTTACTAAAAGTTGATTTGCCGCAGGAGTGCATACAGCAGTTGTTTTAGATGCTGATTGATATATAAATCCTGTAGAACTCTTAGATAAATCACTAGCTGTTGAGGCATTACCGTTTATACTTACAGCAAGCGTAGTATTACATGATACAGGAACTCCTCCAGAGAAATAAACTGGCAGAGAAGCGTTTCCTGCATCCGTATTTAAATTATATGCGGTTGTAGCAGTTTTAGCATTACCAGTTATAGAGACATCAAGTGTAGTATTGCATGATACAGGAACCCCTCCAGAGAAATAAACTGGCAGAGAAGCGTTTCCTGCATCCGTATTTAATTTAGATGCGGACGCAGCATTTCCTAATAAATTTACATTAGCCCCAATGTTTCCTGCACTTATCTTAGTTGGATCTAACGCAGTAACTGTTAAAGCAACATTACTTTCTCCATTGAATGAAACTGCACTTGCAGTTGCTCCACCGGTAATGGAGAAATTACGAGAATTTTGCAATTTAGATGCGGACGCAGCATTACCGGTTGTATTATTAGCAATAGGTCCGGAAATCGCTACAGGAACCCCATTAGAAAAATAAATTGGCTGCGTACTGGATCCTACAATTATATCTTTTAAATTTCCAGATGCATCAACACTTATTAGTTTTTTACTTGTTGCTGCAGTTCCATTTATAGATACATCTAATGTCGTGTCCGTAGCAACTGGTTTTCCTCCGCTAAAATAAACTGGCAGAGCAGAGTTTCCTGCGCTTGTACCTAATTTCTCAGCAGTTGTTGCCTTTGTAGCCGTTGTAGCAGTTTCAGCATTACCAGTTATACTTACAGCAAGCGTAGTATTGCATGATTCAGGAACCCCTCCAGAGAAATAAACTGGCAGAGAAGCGTTTCCTGCATTTGTATTTAATTTAGATGCGGTTGTTGCAGTTGTTGCATTTCCGGTTAGATTAGCAGTTATAGTTGTACCCGAAATTTTTATTGATGAATTTGAAATGTCTTTAGACTTGCTAGACTTAAAATATGCTAAAGTATTTTCAGTAATATTCTCTGTCGCTCCATTAAATGAAACAGCATCGGTATTGTTTCTTTCAATTACTGTCCATTGTTTAGTGTTTCCAGAAACATATACTACAAGCATATCTCCATTTTCGATAGTCATGTCTGTTGTTCCGGTTATACTTGATCCAACGGTTATATTATCTCCATTGTATAGATATACGTCACCATTAATTCTAGTGCCTTGCATTGTTGCTACGACAGTAGATGCAGTGACCGAACCTCTATAAGACATGGCATCAGAATCTTTTAATGGAGTGAATCCCAAAGCCTCTGTAATAATTCCGCTTGTTAGAGTTATAGAAGCATTACCAGATCCATCAAATGTTGTAGAAGCCGTGGTATTTGCGCCACCTTTAATTGAAATCGTTCTGGCTGTTTGTAGTTTGGTAGCAGTAGAAGCATTACCAGTTATAGAGACACCTAATGTTGTACCTGTAGCAACGGGTTTTCCTTCGCTAAAATAAACTGGTAGAGCGGAGTTTCCTGCACTTGTACCTAATTTCTCAGCAGTTGTAGCTTTTGTAGCTTTTGTTGCAGTTTCGGCATTACCAGTTATAGAGACACCTAATGTTGTACCTGTAGCAACTGGCTTACCGTTAGCAAAATAAACCGGTAATGTGGAAGATCCTTTATTAATACCTATTAAATTGCCGCTACTATCGGCTTCAACTAGCTTCTTAGATTCTTCGGCGGCTCCACTAATATTTATTTTATTATCATTATTACCAAGAGTGTTTCCAACTACCTTAGGAATTCCATTTTCGAAATAAACTGGTAATATAGAAGATCCAGCATTAGCATTTAAAGCATCTGCGCGAGTAATAGTACCATCGATTTTAATTATTCCAGTATCGGCTGCTTTAGTTAAAACTGGGAATTCACTGGAATTACTGTTAAACATATATCCAGATGTATTATCAGCAGCCGTTTTTGTGATTATACTTTCTGGAACATATGGCTTAAGTGTAAAATTATAAAGATTCCCGTCACTATCTGTTGTAGCTGTACTAACCGCGAAGAATGGTAAAACACCAATTAGCTTATTTGATTGTGAAACAGTAAAAGTTGCATTATTTGTCTTAATATCTGTTTTATAATTATCTAAATTAATTGATCCTGAAGGTAAAACTTTTGACTCCAATTCAGGCGCCGCAAATGATCCTTCACTGCTGAAGTAATCTGTTCCTGGTTTAGCAGCTACAATAGCACCTTTATAATATTTTAAAATAGTTCCACTAGCAGAAGAATTATCAGAAGAAATGATTTTATTTTCAGAAGAAAATATTAAAGGAATTATTCTTGCATCATTTGTTTCACTTGCATTATTATCGCCTAACCAGTTATTTTGATGATAATTATTATCTGATGAAGAATATGCTTGACGATTTAATCTTAAACCGATATTATAATCGGTTCCAGACGTATTTCCTTGAATTAGTTCTAATTCTGCATAATCTGGCTTGCTACTATTATTCGTAGTGGAAATACGATCAAATAATCTAACTTTAAATCCTTCACGTAAATCAATGGATTTAGAACTTATTTTTCCAGTATCGCTTACTGTAATATTTGAGTTTGCTTTTATTTCTTGATTAAATGTAGCAGAGTTCGCTCCGAACACATACTGTGCCGCCAGCTTATTAGATGAATCAATCGAACCAAATGTTAAAGCATTTGAACTATTTGTAATATGCCAAGGAATATTAGCACCTTGTAATATTAAAGATTTAGATGCTAAAAGATTTAGACTCTGATTTACGGTTACGTTTGCAGTAGAAGAAGTATTACCAATTTCTTTTATAACCGCATTTAAAGTAACTTTATTATTAGAATCTTTTTCTATTAAACTGACATCTCCTGATAAATTCTCTCCTAGTGAAATTTTTTCATTTACGGTATCTGCTTGTCCATTAATATTTACTTTCTTAGCAGAACCTCCAAGTTGAATTAGATTTGTTGTTGAATTTAAACTAGCAGGAATTGCACCAGCATAAATTGTTTGAGCTCCACTATTTCCACTCACATAAGGAATATTAAAATTTCCATTAAAGGAAGCAGAAATATTAACTTGCTTTGCTTTATCGGCGGTTCCTCGAATATCTACAACTACGGTATTACTACCAATAGTACCCGCAGTGATTGTCGTAGGATTTAATGCAGTAACGTTTAATTTAACATCTTCAGTTCCATTAAAAGCAACAGCTGTAGCAGTTGCGCCACCAGTAACGGAGAAATTACGAGAAGTTTGTAATTTAGTGGCAGTTGCAGCGTTTCCAGTCGTATCATTAGCAATAGCTCCAGTAATTGCGTTAGGAACTCCATTAGAAAAATAAATTGGCTGAGTTGTAGATCCTGCATTTGTATTTAATTTTAATGCAATATCAGCAGTTCCAGCAGTAGTAGCTTTACCATTAAGATTTCCTGTAATATTAGGAATCGCTGCAGTGGAAGCGGTAATATTTCCTGAAGAATCTAGTCTAATTACGTCATTAACATTAGATCCAGTTGCAGATGATTTAACTACAATCGTATTTTCTGCAATTTGAACTCTTCCATTAACGATTTCTTCGGAACTAATTTTACTAGCAGTTACTGTAGATGATTTAACTCCGCCACTAGTAATAATATTCACGCTATCTTGAATCTCAATTTTAGTTCTATATACAGAAGAATAACTACCTGATTTATTAACAATTGCAATATTACCATTGCTTGCATCACCAGTAGCTATTGATTTAATATCTCCATCTTGAATTGGCTTTAAAGTCTTGTCGTTATTATCCCACTTTATAATAGAATTGTGAGCAATATTTTTTACTCTCGTAGCTAATGGCTGTAATGATGTAGAAGAAGCGTTGCTTGACGAATCTATTGGAGAGATAGTATTTCCACTAACTTGAACATCTCCAACATAAGCAGTTCCAGTATTATCAAATACTAAAGCACCAGAATGCTCTCCATCGTATTTTTGAACATAAAATCCGGCATATTGAGTGCTTGCAAGTGCTGGATTAGTGCTAGAAAGACGATCTCCTGAACCCAGTTCGATTAATGTATCTCCTGTCGATAACGTTGTAGCATCAACAATTGTAGTTGAGCCATTAATCTTGATTCCTTGACCGATATTGGCCTCACCGGTAATATTTACATTTCCATTAACTTTTAAATCAGAATTTACTGTAGTTGGTCCATTTAATGCGATCGAACTAGCTTTAACCGTTAAAGGCTGGCTAGCTGTACCGATTGTTACTGGACCATTAACTGCAGTCGCAATTTCTTTTTTATCAGTGACGCTAAATAATCCGGAATCTAATGTTCCTACAATATTAGCAGCATTAATATTTGTTATTCCAGATCCATTACCGTTAATATATGTTCCATTGACATTTCCACTAACATTTAAACTAGTATTACCACTACCATCGGTTGTAACTCGAATTTTTGCGTTCTTTAATGGAGTATCAGCTCCGTTCGTATTCTCAGGACTAACTAAAATATGATAATCGCTGCTATTTCCAGTAGAATTTATTTTAATTTTATTAGCAACAGATGCGGTTCCGTTTAGGTCACCCGTTATTGTTCCTGCACTAACATTTACATTGCCGGTAACACTAAGGTCACCATTAATTTTTGTAGATTTTAATTCGTTTGCCATAAGACCACATCCTTAAAATATTTGTTTTATTTCATTTAGTTGAATTTTATCGGAATATATTTCAAAATGCCCATCAGAGTCCAAAGGATCAACACTTGGAGTAACGACAGTTCCATTTCCATAATACTCGACAACATCATCTATTTTTAATGATTTGCACCAGAGATTTCCCTCATTATCAACAGCTATCGGAGTTGATTGCATGAACTTCAACTCTTCTGCAGCAATTATTGAATTATAAACATGGAAATCATTTATAAATACTGAGCTAGCAGGAGTTGAATTTGGGCCCATAACTAGTATATTGTTTAAATTCACATTTGAAGAATTAGTATAAGTTAATAAAAGACTTCCATTTAGATAAAGATTGCAATTTGCGCCATTAATAGTCAATCCAACATAATTCCAATCGGTTAAATCTAAAACGCTAGAAGTGGCTGTATTTAAAGTAATCTTTCCTGCATTAAGTGCTAAATTAATCTCTCCTAGGGATAGAATATCTACTGTCGAATTAGCTGATGCTTTAATCCAAAACGAAATAGTACATAAAGATAAACTTAATTTATTTTTCGTTTTATATTTTTTTGTTAATTCTAAAGATTTCTCTCCGAATTTAGCAGATTCGCTATTAGAACATTTGCCATTCTCTGGGAATAGATTATATTTAGATTCTCCGTTGTTAGGAAAGTAAGAGTCACTTATCACCCAATCAAAATCATAATTTATAATCTGTTTTTTGGCACTTTCAGATATCTCAAGTTCAGACATTAATATCACCAACTAATCTTGTTGTTTATTTTTTTGTAGTTTTGTAATTTTTGCACTTGAGAGCCTATTATTAGGATCTTTTTGCTTCATATCTGTTTCGTCTAGTCGTAAATTATCCAATATTTTTCCGCATTTAGTGCAATAAGAAATATATGCTCTTGTCACAGGTTCAAACTGAACACATATCATGTGGTAGCAGCATTTCATATCATTTATCGTAGTAGAAACTACGTCTCTTAATTCATTCTCATCTATTCCCATAATATCAGCCTTTCATATAATGTATTGTTCAAATCATAAAAAAATAGTAAAAAAGAGAAGAACTTAATCTTCTCTTTTTATTTATTGAAATATGAATTGAACGCATTTCTTATCTTTATTGTAAAGCATCTTGCAACCTTCTTGGTCTTCTTTAAAAGCACTATTGGTTCCAGATGTTGTATCTTTACCTAAAATAAGTCCTCCACCAAATGATTTCAATGCTGGAATATTTTGAGATGTCGTAATGCTGACATATTTGCCGTTATATTGTTCATCACCCGGTAAAAGCGTTGAAATATCTACTGGGCTTACGCTAGCACCTGAAATAATATTATTAGATATATTAACTTCAACTGTAGCACTGCCAGCATATTTAGATGTCATTCTAAATCTCGATAAAGTCTTAGTTGCTACATTATCAGAAGTAATTAACTCAGTGGTAGTACTTCCTTTTACGATTTTAGCTGCACCAAGATCTAAAGCATACTTAGTTCCATTAGTAGTTTGGATTCCAAGTGTTTTATCTCCGGAATTAGCATAGAATATATCAACGTTAGCCGAAGTTGGTGTTGAAGCGACTAAATATCCAGCTCGAATTGCATTCGTTACTGTTCCTGTGATTGTGCTTCCAGAAACACTTATATCGCTAGCTACTAAACCTACAGAATCTCCAGATCCACCAACTAGGATTTTTCCAGAAGTTCCTGATGTAACTTTAACTTTATCAGCAGTTGTTGCATTTGTAGCAGTTTCTGCATTACCAACTAAATTAACTTTAGCAGTAGATGATCCGATTGTTCCAGTTGTAATCTTAGAAGGATCAATGGATTTAATCTTGTCATTTGTAACAGCTTCGTTATTGATAGTTAATACTAAGCCTTCTTTAATAGAACCAGATCCGCTGATATCTCCACTAATTCCAATTGTAGCAGTAGGAACATCAGAATTTTCTTTAATTTTTACATAAATATCATTTAAAGTCTTATCAACAGTAGTTTCTTGAGCGCCTTCTGCACTAGCAGTATATGTAATGCGAGACGCAGGAAGATTTCCTGTAATATTTTTATCGTTAATATCTAAAGAAGATGCTCCAGAAGTTACTAAACCGTCTTTATTTGTTACGACTTTATAATAAGTTCCTGCTGAAACCGCTGCAACTGGTACATAATCTTTACTAGGTTCAGCTTTTACTAAAGATTTAGTAGAAGCATTCCACTTAATAATAGAATTATCATCAATTGACGTATCTCTAACTGCAATAGGACGCAAGTCATTACCAGCAGTTAGTTTTCCATTTGCATCATATTGTTTTGGTTCTGAATCGATAAATCCATTAGTGTTGATGAAAGCATCTCCAACATAAGCAATACCATTCTTATCGAACGCTAAAGCACCGGCATTCTTTCCATCGTAATTAGGAATATAGAAACCAGCATAAGTTGTAAGCTCTTTGGTATTTCCTTTTCCTAATTCAATAAGCATATCTGTTGTAGATAGAGTTGTGGCATCAACGATTGTAGTTGAACCGGCAATTGTGATTCCTCCACCTAGAGTTATGTTTCCTGTAATGGAAGCATTTCCTCCAACACTTAGATTTCCATCTACAGTTAAGTTTTTCTTATTGATCCTGACTTCATTAGACTCAACTTTGATATCATTAGTCCATTTACGATTATTTGAAGCATCCGAAATAAGAACAAATCCGTCATTAGTAATATCTGGAATGTGCTTTTTTTCACTTTGATTAATATGTTTATTAACATTTTCATCAAGATAATCCATAGCAACTCTAGTTGCATTCCAAGTACCATTTTTAATAGTTCCGACAGATTCAATCACGGTGTTACCTTTATACTTATCAGTATCTTGGTAAGCCATTGTTCCTAAATTTACATACTCATATCCATCAGTAGAATTATTGACTCTTAAGAATTGATTAGATGCACCAATTAAGATTTCTTGAACAGAATCTGTTCCATTTCCTACAAGAATTGAATTCTTAGTAATTGATGAAACTCCTGTACCACCACGAGAAACTGATAAAATAGTACTTTGACTATTATTAATACCAACTTCATTGATGTTGATATTGCTGATATTCTCAACATTAGAACCTAGATCCTTAATATTGACATTAGCAATATACTTCATGTGATTGCCAGAATGAATTACATCATAATCTGTGTGTCTATCTGATTTTAATTCTCTGTTTGGAGAATATAGAAGATTTCCACTCTTAGAATATAATGTATCAACGTGGTTACTATCTCTGAAGAAGTGAATTCCTTGATCAGCAGTATTTTCTTTAGCAGTTAAAACTGTTTCTTGACCATTATTAGTTGAATTATAAGTTTGTTCGAAGAAAATTCCATGAAGATTTCCAATATTACTTCGATTCATATTTACAGCATGAGAATCGTAAGAATCTTCATTCTTATTAGCAGCAACATTTAGAATTCCAGTCATCGTATCTACACCGTTTAAGTGTAAATAAGGATTCTTGCTCCACTTAGGAGATTTTGTCTTATCTGTTGCTAATAAAATAAACTCACTAGATGCTGAAGGAAGATCTGAATCTTTCAACCAATCAATATATGCAGTTGTTGAAGCTGAAGTTTGATATGGAATTGAGAATGAATTTCCACCCGCCAAATTAGATGCGATTGTTGCAGTTGATGCATTACCTACTAGATCTACTCTAGCAGAAGATGTACCAATTGTACCAGAAACGATTATATTTGGCTGAATTGTCTTAATATTAATATTAACGTCGGCAGATCCATCAAATTTTACAGTATCTGAAGTTGCGCCGCCAGTAACAGAGAAGTTGCGAGGAGTTTCTAATTTAGTAGCAGTTGATGCATTACCTGATAAAGCTGCTGTAATAACTGTTGCAGAGAAATTACCTTTACTATCACGCTTAACAATAGTTCCACCATTATTAGCGTCTGTGGCGGCTTCTAATTCAGCAATAATTACATCTGAAGTTCTTGTCTTCGATCCATCTTTAGATTTTAACGCATAAGCATTGTTTGCATCATAAGCTAAAGTAGCTTCGTCTGATAAACCTATTAGATGAGTCTTTCCATTTACTTTTCCAGATTTTAATTCTTCAACAGTGATATTGTTTGCGGCAAAATCACCAGCAGAATCTCTTTCTACAAGAGTATTTGGCGTATTGTTAGATGTTCTCTTTTCTACCACAGAAGTTGCTACAATTACACGAGTTGCAGAAGTTTCTGCATTGTCATCATAAACTGCAGCTGCTTTAGTAGCAGTAGAAGCATTACCAAATAATTGAGTAGGGGTACTACCACTCGATTTGATAGTCTTTACAAATAATTCTGAATTTGTAGGATTTACATAAATTGAATTATTATAATCTACATCAGTTCTTACTCCAGATTCATTTGTAATTCCGTTGGTATTAGCTAATAACAATGGACGTAAAACACCATCATTAACATAATTTTGCTTAACCATGTCATCGACTGGAAGGATTCCCTTAGTGTAATTCAATTTTCCGTCTTCAATTGAAACTGAAGTGATTACTGTATCTGGAGTATCTGAATCTTCAGAAGCAACTAAGATTGGAGTTGTATTTCCTGTTTTATCTACGGTAGTGCGTGGATAAATCGTAGCAATATTCACATTGTTTTCAAAGTAATTCTTAGCGTAGATGTTCTCTACTAAATTGCTGCTTAAACCAATGTTTGTAGATTTTCCAGGGATTATATTAACAGAATCTCCTAGAGTAATCGCAGATTTATTAAGTGTAGCTACAGCTTTCTTGCTTAATGAATCATGTGTATCTGCAATATTGATCACAACAGAATCTGCAGCAGTTCCATTTATACCATTTCCACCAACATAAACCGAATTTGCACTCTCGGTCGCAATAGTTTCGACAATATTTAAAATTTCATTTGTGTAAGTAGATGTTGTTATTTTAGATGTTTTGTTCTCGCCATTAGCAGAAGTACTTACAATATGTAATTGAGGTGAAGAAGTATTAATATTTAATTGACCGGTTAAAGTTCCACCGATTAAAGGTAAATATTCTTCAAGCTTCTTATTACGCATTTCCACTGTATCGATGTTTCCATCTTCACTTGGTAGATAAACGTTGATATTTGCTCCAAGACCAGATGATGCTTTCTTGGAATTCATCGCATTTACATTGGCTTTTACTTCTGTTTTAAATGCAGATCCAGATGCACCTACCGCAATAATTCCATCGGTAGAATTATTACCAATTGATAACTTTCCACCTTTAGCTTTTATTGTAGAAGACTTAGGAGTTTGGAATCCGTTCTCATTAGCAGTACCAACTAAGAATATTTCATCATTTGCACCATTATTAACACAAACAGTTACTGCTTGAGCCGCTTCTTCTACATGTAATGTATTCGTATTAACCCAAGTTAAACGATTTCCAGAATAAGTTAAAGTATTTTGAACTGCAGAAGTAGGAGCATTTAAGAATGATGTTTTATTTGCATCTGATTGATATAAGAGATCATTTGCTTTACCACCATTTATGCTACCTGCTACAATATTCTTTTGATCTGTCCATTTAGGTTTGTCTGCGCCTTGTAAAAGTACTTGATCTTCAGTTCCTTCAACGGAATCAGTTGTATTTGTAGCGCTTTGATATAAAACTCCCTTAGATTTTTCTTTAGATAGATTACTAGCTGTTCTAGCATTACCATAAAGATCTACAATTTTATTAGCATCGCCGATTGTGCCAGCATTAATCTTATTTGGATTTAAAGATTCAATCTTAGCACTTGTAACATTTCCATCTGCAATCTTAGAAGTTGTAACGGCATTATCAGAAATTGATGTGACAATAGGCTTTCCTAAAGGACCTTTACCTGTTACATCTCCGGATAATTCTACTTCACTTGCTTCTGTCAAATATTCACTGTGCTTATGGTCAATTCTTGCTAATTGCTCAGCAACACCATAATCTGCAGTTGATTTATCTGAATCATTTCTAGCAGGGGCAATAGATTCTACACGAGCAAAATCTAAATCTCCTCTAGTAATAGTAGAAGCATCGATATTAGTTAAATAATCTCCGTCAATTGGGCTGCCTTTGAACTCTACAGAAGCACCAATAACACCTCTTAAGTTCTCAGCTTTTAAGATAGAGTTTCCAGATAAATAATCTGTTCCATCTTGAGCTGGTACTAAAGTCTTCTCTGAGATCTTGTATTTAACCATTACATCCGAAGAAAGACTTTCAAATCCTTTACGAGTTGCAATTGGTTGTAAATTATTATCTTCACTGTCAATTGGAATTAATCCATTATCATCAAGTTTAGCATGACCTACGTAAGCAATTCCATTACTATCAAATGCTAAAGCAACTGCTTTTGAATCTGTTGTATCTCCATTATAAGTATCAACATAAAGACCAGCATATCCTGCTAGAGCAACTGACTTATCTTTACGTTTATCCAACTCAATCATTTGATCTTTAATTTCCAAATTAGTTGTCTCTAGTGAAGTTACGTTACCTTGAACGTTTAAGTTTCCAGTAATTACAACATTTGTAAATTGTTGATCTCCTGTGATATGGTCATAAAGATCTTTAGCATAAGCTGTAACTAAACCTGCTGAAGCGTACTTAGGATCTGTAGATGTTATATCGTCATCTGAAATATTTTGTAAAGCTTTTTTGCCGTCTGCATGAAGCATAGAAGCATTTTCCACTGAACCTAATCCAACTTGATCTTTAGTTACACTATGAGGATTTTGCTTGTCATTAATATGAGTATCAACTTTATTTTCTAAAGTTGTTATACTAGCATTAACATTCGCAATTGAATTATAGACTCCGCCAGATCTTACATAATTATTTGAATTTTTAATAGGATCAGAATCCATAGAAGCATTAACAACTAAACCTAAACCAACTTGAGAAGCCGTAACATTATGAGGATTATTCTTGTCTTCTGCGTGAGTTTTCAAACTAGATGCAACTGCATTTATAGAAGTATTTACACTTACAAATTCAGTATATACTCCACCAGATTTAACATAATTTTCAGATTTCTCTGTAGGAAGTGCATCCATGCTCGCATTTACAACTAAACCTAATCCAACTTGACATTTAGTCACTTCATGAGGATTATTTTTGTCTTCTGCGTGAGCAGTAATCATCTTTTTAATATCAGAATGTGTATGATCTGTACGAGCAAGAGTATTAGATACCCCATTATCTCCAGATCCTGCTTCAGATACTAAACTAGAAATTCTTTCATAATCTAAATCACCTTTAGTGATAGTAGCGGCATCAATATTCTCTAGATATTGGCCATTGATTGCCGAACCTTCATATTTTACAGAAGCACCAATAGTTCCAGTTAATTTCTCAGCTCTTAGAGTAGAATTCTTTGATAAATAGTCTTCATTCTCTGTTGCTGGGATAAACGTTTTATTAGCGGCATTATATTTAGCTAATGCTGAGTCACTGTTTTCAAATCCTGTACGAGTTGCTAGAATTTGTAAATCGTTCTCATCATCACTAATCATTCCATTAGAATCAATTTTAACATGACCGACATATGCCATACCATTTGCATCGAATGCTAAAGCGGTTGCTTTTGGATCGGTTAAATCTCCGTTGTATGTATCAACATATACGCCGGCATATCCATTTAATGGAGTTGATTTGTCATCACGCTTATTTAATTCTAATAATTGGTCTTTAATTGCTAGATTAGATGTCTCTAATGAAGTTACGTTACCTTTTACATTTAAGTTTCCTTCGATAGAAACGTTCTTAAATGCTTGGTCTCCCTTGCTAGCTTCATAAAGTTTCTTTACATATGCAGTAACTAAACCTGCTGAAGCATATTTAGAATCATATGCAGCAATATTTTCTTCAGTTAAATCATTTAAAGAACTTAACTTATAATTATCATATTTAGTATAAATATCAGATGTTTTTCTAATTCCGTAGTTCTCTACTGATCCCAATCCAACTTGAGCTTTGCTAACTTTATGTGGATTATTATAAGAATTGATGTGAGATTCAACTTTGCTTGCAGTTACATTGAATGATGCAGATAATGTATCTAAATTAGATTTAACGTTAGAAACTGCAACTTCAACTTTATTAACTGAAGTGAATACTGCACCGGATGAGATATAATCTTTAGAATTCTCTGTAACGACTGAGTCAATTGGAAGATTTTCTACTTTATCTAAACCAACTTGAGCCTTTGTTACGTTATGTGGATTATCTACATCTTTAATATGAACATCTAGTTTTTGACTAACTTCTGCAATATCTCCGCTAGCTTGATCTAAAGCGTCATTGATTGCAGCATAAACTCCACCAGATTTCACATAATTTTCAGATTTCTCTGTAGGAAGGTCATCCATAGAAGCATTTACAACTAAATCTAATCCGACAGTTTTTGCTGTAATATTGTGAGGATTTTCTGCTTCTAAGTGATCATCAATTTTCTGAATTATATCAGAATGAGTATGATCTACACGAGCTAGAACATTACTACTACCATTATCACCAACACCAGATTCACTTACCAAACTAGAAATTCTGTCGTAAGATAAATCACCGTCTGTGATATCTTTAGCATTGATATTGGCTAAATATGTTCCTTCAATCGGAGTGCCTTGGTATATAACGCTTGCTCCGATTGTTCCAGAGATGTTGCTAGCATCAACTACCGAAGTGTTTGATAAATAATCTGTCCCTTCAACTGCTGGAACTAAAGTTTTCTTATTTGCGCAGTACTTAACAACGATGTCGGATTCTCCAAAACCGGTACGAGTTGCTATTGCTTGTAGATTGCTAGTTGCACTATTTATTAATCCATTATCATCAAGCTTAGCATGACCAACATATGCGATACCGTCGGAATCAAATGCTAGAGCAACTGCTTTTGGATCTGTTGTATCTCCATTATACGTATCAACGTAAAGACCGGCATAACCTGCTAGAGGAACCGATTTATCAGAACGCTTATCTAGCTCGATCATTTGATCTTTGATTTCTAGGTTAGTTGTCTCTAATGAAGTTATGCTACCTTGAACATTTAAGTTTCCGGTAACAGTTAAGTTATCAAATTTCTTTGTTCCATCATTGATATTATCATAAATATCTCTTACGTAAGAGATTAATAAACCTTCTGATGCGTACTTTTCATCGGCAGCTTTAATAATATCTGTATAATCAACATCAGAATCGACAACATCCTTCTTACCACTATCACCATTGTCGTTAATTGCTTTAGTGATTCCATAGTTCTTTACAGAACCTAAGCCAACTTGATCTTTAGTTACTTTATGTGGATTAATTGCTGTAAGATGTGAGTTTAATGATGAACTAACATCTCCAATTTTAGTATCAAGCGTATTTAAAGAAGTATAAACTCCGCCAGATTTAACGTAATTAGTTGAGCCTTTAGTAGGATCAGAATCCATAGAAGCATTAACAACTAAACCTAAACCAACTTGAGAAGCTGTAACGTTATGAGGATTGTTTTTATCGTTAGCATGAGAAGTTAAGCTAGATGCAACAGCATTTATAGAAGTATTTACATTTGCAATTGAATTATAAACTCCGCCAGATTTCACATAATTTTCAGATTTCTCTGTAGGAAGTGCATCCATAGAAGCATTAACAACTAAACCTAATCCAACTTGTTCTGCAGTTACATTATGAGGATTGTTTTTATCATCAGTATGAGAAGATAAACTAGACGAAATTGTTGAAATAGAAGTATTTACACTTACAAATTCAGTATAAACTCCGCCAGATTTCACATAATTTTCAGATTTCTCTGTAGGAGCTTCATCCATAGAAGCATTAACAACTAAACCTAAACCAACTTGCTCTGCTGTTACTTCATGAGGATTTTCTTTATTATCTTCATGATCTGTTATCATTTGTTTGATATCAGAATGTGTATGATCTGCACGAGCTAAAACGTTAGAATCTCCATTATCTCCAGATCCTGCTTCAGATACTAAACTAGAAATTCTATCATAAGATAGATCTCCTTCTGTAATATCTTTAGCATTAATATTTGCTAAATAAGTTCCTTCAATTGGAGTACCTTGATAAACAACATTTGCTCCGATTGTTCCGACCACATTACCTGCATCAACTACTGAAGTGTTTGATAAATAGTCTGTTCCTTCAACTGCTGGAACAAAGGTTTTCTTATTTGCACAATATTTAACGACGATATCAGATTCACCGAATCCTGCACGAGTTGCTATTGCTTGTAATCCATTATTTACTCCTGAAATTAATCCATTATCATCAAGTTTAGCATGACCGATATATGCAGTTCCTGTATTATCAAATGCTAAAGCTGTAATTTTAGAATCATCTGTGTTACCATCATAAGTATCAACATATATACCTGCATAACCTGCTAGAGGAACTGACTTATTATCACGAGAACCAAGTTCAATTAATTGATCATTTACCTCTAATTTAGTTGTAGCAATAGTAGTTGTTGTACCTTGAACATTTAAGTTTCCAGTAACTGTTAGGTTTTCGAACTCTTTTGTTCCGTCATTGATATTATCATAAATATCTCTTACGTAAGAGATTACTAAACCTTCTGATGCATACTTTTCATCAGCATTTTTAATAATATCGGTATAATCAATATCAGAGTCTTTGATATCCTTTTTACCGCTATCACCGCTATCATTAACCGCTTTAGTGATTCCATAGTTCTTTACAGAGCCTAAACCAACTTGTGCGGCATTTACTTTATGAGGATTAATTGCTGTAAGATGTGAGTTTAATGATGAGCTAACGACACTAATTTTACTATCTAGAGTATTTAAAGAAGTATAAACTCCGCCAGATTTAACGTAATTAGTTGAGCCTTTAGTAGGATCAGAATCCATAGAAGCATTTACAACTAAATCTAATCCAACAGTTTTTGCGGTAATATTATGTGGATTGTTTGCAGCTAAATGCTCTGCAAGCTTAGTATCAACATAATCTTTAGAATCTCCACCGGTTGAACCGATTTTATCTTCTAATTTTGCAACAGCGTCATCGATCTTTGTGTTTAAGTTAGTATTAACGGTATCAATTTTGTTATCAACTGTAGTAACTGCACTATAAACTCCACCAGATTTGACATAATTGTCAGATTTCTCTGTAGGAAGTGCATCCATAGAAGCATTTACAACTTTTTCTAAACCAACAGTTGTAGCTGTTATATTATGTGGATTGTTTGCAGCTAAATGCTCTGCAAGCTTAGTATCAACATAAT
>CAVBGZ010000047.1:0-16954 GCA_963595075.1 Waltera intestinalis | reverse complement strand
GTATTCAAAGAATCATCCAAATACAGGTAAAGGTATTACAGATTATAAAGAGTATAAAAAGTAGAAGGTAGCGCTTGCTGCCTTTTTTCAATGGGGGTTAGTAAACGTGATATCGTTTACAAATCAAAAAAAACGATTTAAGATAAACTAAAATAATATGTGAGGATTATTATGAAAATACTCGAAATAGAAAATGTGTCAAAAATAATAAAGAAAAGAACAATACTCGATCAGATTTCTTTTTCAATTGATGAAAATGAAATTGTTGGCTTGGTAGGCCCCAATGGTGCAGGCAAATCCACTTTAATGAAATGCATTACAGGTCTTTATCATATGAGTTCGGGTACTGTAAAAATATGTGGATATGATTTAAATGAAAATTCTGCATTGGCATTAGAAAATGTGGGGATGAGTATCGAATATCCTTCTTTATATCCAGAACTTTCAGGTCATGAACATTTTAAATTAATCGCCAACTGGAAGAAACTAGATAATGAACGAATAAAGGAAATGGAAGAGTTTAGTGGTTTAAAAAATGAATTAAATAGAGAAGTGAAAAACTATTCTATGGGTATGAAACAAAGATTGGTTTTAGCTTTGGCGATGATGTCTAAGCCTAAATTATTGATTATTGATGAACCAACAAATGGTCTAGATCCACAAGCTATTTTTGATTTAAGAAATCAATTATTAAATATAAAGGAAGAAGGAACGAGTATATTGTTGTCTTCACATCAATTAAATGAACTCGATAAGCTTGCGGATAGGGTTGTCTTTATTAAAAAGGGATTAAAAATAAAAGAAGAAGACATGAAGGATATAAAGAAAAATCACTTTGTTTATGAATTGGAAACTTCTGATAATAGTCTATCCTCCAATCTGTTGAATCATGCGGTTGCTGACGACACAAAAATCAGATGGACATGTGCGAATAAAGAAGAATTTTCTAAAGGCGTAGAAGAACTAGTTCATCATGACATTTTAATTTATTCTCTTTCAGAAATTCATTTTGATTTGGAATCTTATTATAAAGAATTATATAAAGGGTAAAAGATATGATTAAAAATGAATTTAATTTTATTTTCACAAAACGAAAAATTCTTTTGTATGTTTTAGTTGTTTTATCTTTTAGCGGACTATTTTTCTTTAAATATGATAGGGAATATAAGAATTATTCAGATACTCAAATCGAATATTATTCGAATATGATTGATGTGGAAAATCAAAGAATTAAAATGGCATCCGATGAAGATTTATTAAAATTCTTTAATGAAGACATGACGTATTGTCAAAAGCTATTAAGTGATTTTAGACAAGAGGAAGAAATTGAAACCATTGCGCAAGATCTATATGAACGTGATTGTATGATTTTGTCTTACATAAACCAAGGAACAAAATTATCGAGTTTTCCTTCGATTTTACAGAATACAAAGAAGGATTTAAAAATACGCATAAAACAGGAAAAACGATATTTAGAAAATGAATATTATGATTTTGTATTAAAAAATAAACCGACTGGATTTTATATGTTGGCACAACTTTTTGAAAAAGGTAACTTTTTCTTTTACTTAATGATAATTTTGATTTTGATCATAAATGTAGATATTTGGTCAAAGGATTTAGAAAACAAAACGATTCGATATGTGTTAATTTCAGGAAAGAGTAGAAATTCTATATATACAAGTCGAATGTTTATGAATATGGGAATCAGTTTATTTTTAAGCTTAATATGTGTTCTATTATTATTTGGACTTGGATGTATTTGTTACGGAACAGGACAAGGACTTTATATAGGATTGATTCCTATTTCAACGTATGTGTTAAATCGATTGATCGAATTTATCGTTATTGAAATATTTGCGATATCTATGATTCAATTCGTTTCCTTTTTTACACAAAATACTGGAATCAGTATGATGTTAGGTGGACTTGCCCTACTATTTATGTATGTGTATTTGGATTTATCTAATATTTGGGGGTATACACCTTTTATATTGAACATATCTATTCTTATTCAATGTGTATTGTTTATATCTTTTATGAAAATGGATTTGGGGTGATAAGATGATTTTGGAAATTAAAAGTATTCTAAAGAACAAAATATCATGGATCATCTTATTTATTTTATTGGTCACAAATATGGTTGCACTCCCTGATTATATGGGCGATACGTATGATGTAGAACAAAATATGAGCTTGTTTGAATCTCAAATAGAGACAGAACAAGAAATATATTCACAGATAAAAATGCAGTATAGTGCACAAAGAAATATTTCGGATGAAGTACGTTCCTATTGGGAAAATTATTTAAGCTATTTGGATTGGTCGATTCAAAACGCAAAGGATGGATGGAATTTATTTAATACGTATGGCAATGATGTTTTGACAAACAAAAAACTGTTTGCGAAATATTCTCAAATTACTTTATGGGATAAACTTTATCATTTGGATACATTAAAAAAAGACGGAGATAAAAAATTTCTTAAACAACTTTCTTATGATGAGCCTGAAGTTCCTTTTGATAAACATAAAATTTATGTGATTGGATCTCAAGTGAGTACAAATAAAAAAGAGGATTTTAGAGAAAAATCGTTATCGATTCAAGAGCAACTACATGAGAATCAAAGTTCAGGAAAAGGAGTATGGGCCTATTTAGTCAATCAACTTAGAATGAATAGTCCATTTACTTTTTTATGTATGCCTCTATGTTTGATTTTTTGTATAGTGATTTTATTAAATGAAAAAAGTACGAAGGCAATGGAAATGTCTCACTTTAATAATCCGCATTTTACACGTGATTTATATGTGAAAGTGTTTTTTAGCTTTTTTATTCTTGTTTTTATATCTTTTGTTTTGCCTTTGATTTTGTTAATGATAAATAGTGGCCTTTCAGGATGGAATGATTGGATTTTGATGGATTCAAAACATTTGTTGAGTTTTTCGATTTACAACCATTCTCAAGACTATATTTTAAATAATTTGTCGGAATATTATTTGACGTGGGGCGGATTTACTCCAGATTTAACGTATGTTGAAGTATGGAAAGCTTTAGGATTATCATTTATTTTGGGGATTCTAAAAATGATATTTTTTACGAGTTTAGGTATTTTATGTTCTTTTTTATCGAATCGAAAATGGGTCAACTACTTATCTTGTATTATTCTTATTGCCTTTAACTGGATTTCACAAACGTTTGGATTGTTTGTGAATATAAATCCATTTAGTATACTATCTAGCTTTAGTGTTGTTTCTGGGTGTGGATATCAAAGTTGGTTCAATGGTATTTTGATTTTAGTTGTAGGTACAATTTTATGCATTTCTATAAACAATTGGATGATTAAAAGAAAAGATTGTTGAGTATTTCATACTCTTGAATTGAGCTTAAACACAAAATCGACTATAATAGCGTTTGTGTTTAAAGGAGAGATTTATAGTATGATTCAATTTTTTCAAAAAAATATTGAACCTAACAAGAAACTAAGAACAGTTGAAATACTATTATTAGTTTTATTGTGTATAGGTTCAATCACTTCTGTTTGTATGGGAATGTCAAAGGTTCATTCAAGTGTTGGGACATTGGAGTATGTAGAAAGCGTTGAAATGACGCGTAATACTGAGGATGAAGATTATGATTCTGATAGTACGATTTGTGACGTGACCTATTCGAATGGAGATAAAAAACTAGTTGTGTCATATTCGTATGAGGATTATGAAAAATTAGATACAAAGAAAATTACGGCATATGAATATGAGACATCGAATGGTACAAAATTGTATTTTGATCATAAAAATGTAACGCCAAAACAAGCCAGTCATGCGTATAAGGAAACAATGGCTGAAACAACGATGCCAATCTTTAACTTTGGTAGTGCATCCTTTATTTTAGTTTTATCCTTATTGATTATGATGTTGTTCTCTAGACAATTTACGACTTATGAAAAATCGTGGTTTATGACAATCATGGTTTTGGCAACCATTTGTTCAGTATTATTTCCTGAGGAAAGTGCAAATGGTGTCAATGGAATTATTATCATGTTGTTGTATTTGTTGGATACATTCTTGAATATTTTGTGTGAATTGTTGATTTCTAAACAGTCAAGGTATAACTTCTTGGTCTCTGTAGCGGTTGAGATTGTAGAAATATTGACGTGTGTTGTCTTGATGTATCGTTTTGCGACAATGGCTACTACTTTATTCTTCTGGTTACCAATTGATATTATTAGTTATATCAACTGGACTAAACATAAGGATGATGAAGAGGATGAATTAACAGCTGTAAGACGTTTAAAAGGATACCAAGAAGTATTGGTTATTTTAGGAATTGTTGTTTGGACTGTTGTGGTCGGCTATTTCTTGTCTGGCTTAGATATTGCGACAGATTTCTACAACAACAAGGCATTAGAAACAGCTATTGTCTATATTGATGCGTGCGCAAGTGCAGTTGGTGTTGCGAATGGATTGTTCATCTTCTTTAGATTAAGAGAACAATGGATCGCATGGTACATTTGTGCAGCTTTAGAAGCCATCATTAATATTGTTTCTGGACAATATGTTTTATTGGTATTAAAACTTGGTTACTTTACAAATACAACATATGGCTATATCAAGTGGAGTAAATATATCAAATCGCATGATGAAGCGAAAAAATCTATCTTTTAAAGTGTGCGTATGATATACTTAAGCGGTAGATAAAAGAAAATAGGAGTGAAAGTTATGGCAATTAGTGCAGGAGATTTCAAAACAGGATTGACTTTAATTGTAGATGGCGATCCTTGTCAAGTATTAGATTTTCAACATGTTAAACCTGGTAAAGGTGCAGCAATTTTAAAAACAAAAATGAAGAACTTGAAAACAGGTTCTACACAAGAAAGAAACTTTAACGCGAATACAAAGTTTGAACAAGCAAACATTCAAAAGAAAAACGCACAATATTCTTATCAAGCCGATTCAACATATTATTTCATGGATATGGAAACTTATGATCAATATGAATTGACTGAAACACAAGTTGGTTTCAATAAATATTTTATTGTTGAAGGTTGTGAAGTATCTTTAATGTTCTTTGAAGGAGATTTATTAAGTGTTTCTGTTCCTGAAAAGGTTGAGCTTACAATTGCTGAAACAGATCCAGCAATCAAGGGTGCTCCATCAAACCAAACTAAGGATGCGACTACAGATACAGGCTTATCTCTTCGTGTTCCACAATTTATTGAACCTGGAGAAAAAGTTGTTGTTTTCTCAACAGATGGAAAGTATGCAGGAAGAGCTTAATAAGCTCTTTTTTCTTTTATGAATAAGATTGTATTAATAACTGGTGCAGCTAAGGGAATCGGTAAAGCGATTGCACTAGAACTTGCGAAAAATCATTATGATGTAGTCATTAATTATTTAACATCAAAAAAAGAAGCGTTAGAGCTTCAAAAAGAGATTGAGAAAACATATGGGGTACGTTGTTTAACGTATGGTGCGGATGTATCGAATGAAAAAGAAGTGGATAAAATGATTACTTACATTGAAGAAAATCTAGGTAGTGTGGATGTCTTAGTCAATAATGCAGCCATTGATTTATCGAATTTATTTCATTTAAAGACAGCGGATGAATTTAGAAAGACGATGGATGTCAATGTAGTGGGTGCTTATAATTGTGCGAAAAGAGTGTATAAGTCTATGCTTGAAAAGGAGTGGGGAAGAATCATCAATATTTCAAGTACGAATGGTATCAATACGTATTATCCAATGTGTATTGATTATGATGCTTCTAAGGCGGCCTTGATTTCATTAACGCATAATTTGGCTTTTGAAATGTCTCCTTATGTTCATGTGAATTGTATTGCCCCAGGATTTATTGGGACAGAAAATGAATTGGATGGCTATGATGAAGAGTTCTTAAAGGAAGAAACGGAAAAAATCATGGTCAAACGTTATGGAGATCCAAAAGAAGTCGCATATTTGGTGAAGTTTCTTATTAGTGATGAAGCTGATTTTATTAATAATACCGTCATTCGTATTGATGGTGGACAAATAGGAGCCGTCTAAGGGCTCCTATTTAAGTTTGTATTTTATATTTCTAGCTGAACCTGATTTACTGATTATTTCTTTATTAAGCAAAGAATTTAAGAGTCGAGTTGTTTTTGATTTGGTGAAATTTGTTTTCTGTTCGATTTGAATTCGACTTAAACATAGATTGTGTTCGAGAACGGAAACAATTAACTTTTCATCTTCGGTTAATGAAATATTTTCACTTTGTACAGGCAAAATGATTGAAATCGAGTTTTCATATACTTTAAATTCAGGCTTTCTTTGATAATTTTTATAGGAATCCTTTATTCTTCGAATGCCTGAGCCAAACATTTCGATGTAGTTGAGTCTAAAAAATATATTTCCGATAATTGGATTTCTTAAAAAAGATATTTGCCCATCTAAAAATTCTGTTTCACTTATGCTGCGAGGAAGTCCACCACAAGAAGTGATTTCAATTTGATCGTTTAACATGGAAATTCTAATTCTTGAAGGGATGTCCCAAAGACGATGTACCAATGCGTTTGCCAAAGCTTCACGAAATGCTTCTTCTGGAATTTTTTCTATTTGAATTCGCTGACTTCCTTCAATCTTTTCGTATTGATAATATTTTTTATATTGATCAATTGCCTTGTGGTACATTTCTAAAATAGAAATATGATCTAATATTTCTCTATCCATGATTTCGTTGATTGTATTCCCAAAACGAACGATATCGATTCCTTGGAATGAATTGGTGTCGGCAATTAATGCAGCGGCATTGTTAAATTTATTGTTTTTTAATAATCCCAAAGTTCTTAATATGTCTGTATTTATATGTTGGATATGGAGTTTATTTGACAATTCCTTTTCTAAAACATGAAATTGTAAATCTTGTGTTAAAGAATCCTGTTCTTCATAGGATTGGTTTAATCCCTCTAAAACCAGCCTATTGAGTTCTAATCGATCGACTTCGATTGTGGATGAATCATTTCTTTTATATGCTTTTCCTTTGTATAAATAAGGTTTAAAACTTCCTTCAAAGACAGATAAAACAATGGTATTATCTTCCTCGATATCCAATGTATAAGAGGGAATTGGTTTTATACTATCATTAATTTTGTTCTCTATTCTCAAACATGCGTCAATAGGATTTTGAATTCCAACAATACTTCCATCATCACATACACCAAAAATAATTTTTCCATCATTATAATTCGCAAAGGCACTTAATGTTTTTAGAAAAGTATTGGATTCAATATTTTCCTTATATTCTAATACTTTATTTTCACGCATAAGAATCCCTCCTGTCTTCTTATAGTATACAATCGTTTGAATCGATATGCAACGATTGTATGTATCGACTCACGAAAAATGAATCGATACGCTCTATCGACTCAAATCGATTGAATCGATACAAAAAAAGTAGACTTTTTCGTCTACTTATTTTTCATGTTTGTTAGTGCTAATAGAATGGAAAGTTTTCCATATTCGAACGTTAATCCACCTTGCATATACAAAGTATACGGTTCGATGACAGGGGCATCTGCGCTTAATTCAATGGTACTTCCTTGCGTAAAGCTTCCGGCAGCCATAACTTCATCAAATGGATAGCCTGGCATTGGTGCAGCCATGACACGAACAAATGAATCAATTGGACTGGTTTCTTGAATGCCTTGTGTAAAGGCGACTAGGTTTTCTTTTGAACCAAGTTCTAATGTTTGGATGATATCTGTTCTCTCTTCATTGTAGGATGGACTTACATTTTTATAGCCTAGCTTTTCTAACATATAAGAACTAAATATAGCTGTCTTTAAAGCACTCTTCACGGCATTTGGAGCCATAAATAATCCTTTATAGAAGGAGTTGTTTAAATTGAAGTTAGCCCCTAAATCTTTACCGATACCAGGAGCTGTTAATCTTTCGGCAACCATATGAATGTAGTTCTTGTTTCCGGCAATATAACCTCCAGTAGAAGCAATGCCTCCACCTAGATTTTTCATTAATGAACCCACTACAACATCCGCACCGATGTGTCCTGGTTCTTTTGTTTCTACAAGTTCTCCATAACAATTGTCTACCATGATAATGACTTCATCATTGACTTCACGTATTTTCTTAATGATTCTTTCAATTTTTGAAATAGTTAAAGATAGACGGTGTGAATATCCTCTTGATCTTTGGATTTCTACAAGCTTTACATTTTTTTCTTTTAAACGATTGACAATAGTTTCATCATCAAAATCATTATCAATCAGTTCAATTTGTTCATACTTTACACCATTAGCCTTTAAGGATTGAGTAGATTCACCACTTAAACCTATCATTTCCTGCAAAGAATCATAGGGAGCACCACTTAAAGAAATCATGGTATCACCATGTTTTAATAAGGCAGATAATGTTAGATAAAGGGCATTTGTACCACTCATGATTTGCGGACGTACAAGTGCATCTTCACATCCGAGTACACTCGCAAAAATTCTTTCTAATTTATCTCTTCCTTCATCATAATTTCCATATCCATTAATATCTGTGAAATCAGAATAGGATACTTGATTTTCAATGAAGGCCGTTAAGATTCGATTTGAATTATATAAACATACTTCATCAACATGTTTATAAATTTCTCCTAAATCTTTATCGGATTGTTTTGAAAGTTCAAGTAATTCTTTATCGATTTGTTCTAATATCATAATTCCTCCTATTAAATGGCACGATACGCCATCCACTTATCACTTTTGTATCTGTACGCAAAGAATAGAATGCGTACGATCCAGTCAATATACATCGCAATTCTTGTTCCAACAACGCCTAGTCCCATGACTGTACCGAGAATATAAGCTCCAAGTACGCGTGCTAAAAACATGGATGCGACACCAACATACATTGTATATTTTGCATCTCCACTCGCTCTTAGACAAGTAGGAAGTACAAAGGCGGGCGCATGAAGTAAACCTACAGCTAAACATTCCATGCCAATAATGGTTTCGGCAATCGCAAATGTTTCACCCTTCATTGTATATAAGTTAAGGGCAAGAGGACTTGCAGCATAAATAATAATATTGTTGATGATGGCCATGATCATGGACAATTTTAACATATAACGAATGTAATGTTTGGCCTGGTCATAATCGTTTGCGCCAACACATTGTCCAACGACAGTTACGACCGCAAGCTGCATAGCCATCTCCGTTGTATAACATAGAATACAGAATGAGTTTGTGACACCGTTGGCAGCAATCTGCATCGTTCCATATGTTGCCACAAAGACAGACACAAATACTTTTCCGAGTTGGAAAAGACCATTTTCAATTCCGTTAGGAATCGCAATGGATAATATTTTTTCAATGATTCTTTGATTCCATGTAAAGATGTCTTTAAAGTTGACATGAATGGGATGACTTGAATTAAAGCACAACGCAAACATGACAATACTTGCGACAATACGACTGACAAGTGTTGGCCAAGCCACACCTGCAGCAGCCATATGCATGCGATAAACACAGATGTAGTTTCCTATCAAGTTGATCGCATTCATTAATAAAGATACACGCATAGTGATGTGTGTCTTATTCATGCTTCGATAGAGGGCGGTTGCACTATTATATAAACCTAGAAATGGAAAAGATAGGGCGGTAATCCAAAAATAATCTTTCGCATTCTTCATGACATCATTTGCGACACTTCCATAAAGGAGTTGTAGGATGGAAGCGTGAAATAAGAAACATAAAATTCCAAAGCCCAAAGATATGAGACAACTAATCATAATTAATTGAGAAGCGGATAATTTTGTTTTTTCTGAATTATGATTTCCCAAATATTGTGTGACGATAACCGATCCTCCTCCGGCAATGGCAGTCAAAATTGAAATGATCAAATTGTTAACATCATTCACAATAGAAACTCCACTAATGGCAGCTTCTCCAGCTGCAGAGACCATAATCGTATCGGCCATTCCCACAAGCATCATAAAGAGTTGTTCAATCAATAAGGGAAAGATTAAATGAATCAGTTGTTTTTTAGAGAACATTTTATTTGTCATGGAACTATTATATGTCAAATGTAATCTAATACGCAATTACGATCTTTTGACAATCTTGCACCTGTCTTCTTTCATAATTATTGAGATAGGTTGTGAACAGACAATCAAAGTCACTGAAGTTCGCAAATGTGTAGGTTCCTGTTTTATGAAATTTTGAGGTATCCGCCAATAAATATTTTTTATGCGCATTCTTTAATACATGTTGTTTGACTTCCATTTCTTCAAACGCAAAAGTAGTGGGTCCATTCATATGCATGAATCCATCACATCCCATAAAACAAGCGTCAATATAAATAGAATCAAGATGATTATTGGTAAAACTTCCTGTTGTAGCTTTTGCCTTTTTTAACATTTTTCCACCCAAGAAAATCAAATCGTGCTTAGATTCACTGACAACTTGGGCAATCTTTAAAGAATTGGTGATCACAAGTAAATCTTTTTTTAAAGGGAGATATTTTGCCAATGCTAAAGTCGTAGAACCTGGATCAAGAAAGATGGTACTTCCATCTTGAATGTAGTCGAGTGCCTTTAAGGCAATTTTCTGTTTGTCTTCTGGATTTTCTGTCATTTTATATTCGACACTTACTTCAGTGTAAGAATCTTTGATTTTAGCCTTCCCATGCATTTTTTTGATTAACCCTTGTTTTTCCATGATGTTCAAATCACTGCGAATGGTTTCAGTACTAACATGATAGCGTGTTGCCAAATCTATGATTTTTATTTCATCTCCATTTAATAATAAGGAATAGATGTCATTTTGTCTTTTTTCTGCTTTTTTACTCATGACAAAATTATATAAAAACTTGGCTTTTAAGACAATAAAAATATGAAAACCAAATAAAAAGTCTTGTTTATTCGGAAAATGCCAAAAATCTATAGTTCTTTTATTTTCGTTTTCCTATACTCAAATTGTAAAGAGGAGGACAAACTTATGAAACTACAAGCAGCTTTGGATACGCTAAGTTTAGAAGAGTGTATCGATTTATTAGAAGAGACAAGAGGATCCATTGATATTGCGGAGGTAGGAACGCCTTTTGTGATTGAGGAAGGTATGGCTCCAGTAAGAGAGTTTAAAAAGAAATTTCCTGAAATTGAAGTGTTGGCCGATGTCAAAATCATGGATGCGGGTGAATATGAGGCAGATAAATGTTTTGAAGCTGGAGCAGATATTTGTACGGTACTTGGCGTGAGTCATAATGAAACGATTGAGGGTGTTGTTCGTAGTGCAAAAAAATATGGCAAGAAAGTTATGGTAGATATGATTGCGGTGGAAGATTTGGCAAGTCGAACTAAGGAAATCGATCAGATGGGTGTGGATTATATTTGCGTACATACGGCTTTTGATGTTCAAAAATTAGGACAAGATCCATTAGATGATTTAAAAACGGTGAATGCGGTAATCAAAAATGCGAAGAGTGCGGTTGCGGGTGGTGTAAAGCTTGAGACTGTAGATGCGATTGTACAAGAGGGTGCTGAAATCATCGTGGTTGGTGGTGCCATTTGTAATGCAAAAAATAGAGAGGCTTATGCCAAAGAGATTAAGTCGCATTTAAAATAGGAGAAAGAATATGAACAATAAAGAATATGCGAAAATCGTATTAGATGAATTAAGTCATACATTAAAGGGTATTGATTGTCAGAGTGCAGAAAAGTTTGTAGAACTTGTTGATGGGGCAAATGAAGTGTTTTGTGCTGGAGCAGGGCGAAGCGGTTTTCAGATTAAAGGTTTTGCGATGCGTTTAATGCATATGGGTATTCAGAGCTATGTGGTTGGTGAAACTTGTACACCTAATATTGATGAAACAGGGCTATTAGTGATTTGTTCGGGTTCTGGTTCGACAAAGAGTTTGGTGAACCATGCGCAAAAGGCAAAAGAAGTTGGGGCTAAAATTGCTTTGATCACGATTAATCCCAATTCACCTATTGCTAAGATGGCGGATGTTGTTGTTGAGATTAGTGCACCAAGTCCAAAGAGTGCTAAACAAGGGGATGTAAAATCCATCCAACCGATGGGATCTTTGTTTGAACAGTCGGAGGGGATTTTTATGGATATTGCGATTATGATGTTGATGGAAAGACGACATATGGATAGTGATACAATGTTTGGAAGACATGCGAATATGGAGTAGAGAATATGGAAAAGGTTTTGTTTCTGGATTCACCAATGAAAGAGAAGCCTTATGGTGGAAATCGAATTCAAAAGAAATTTGGATTAGGGCCACTAGATAAGAAGATTGGTGAATATTGGGTGATTAGTGCACATGAAAATGGAATGAGTAAGATATCAAATGGAGAGTTTAAGGGACAGTCTTTGAAGGATGTATATTTAAAGCATCGAGAATTGTTTGATCAAGATCCACATGAAAAATTTCCTTTGCTTGTAAAGATCAATGAGATTCAAGAACCTTGTTCCATTCAGGTTCATCCTGATGATGATTATGCCAAAAAATATGAGAATGATTATGGAAAGGCTGAATTTTGTCTATGGCTTGATGTGCAAAAGGGCTCTCAGATTGTTCGTGGACATACCGCTAAGACAAGAGATGAATTTAAGAAGAAATTAGATCATAAAGAGTGGGATACTTTATTTATTCGTAAGCCCGTTTGTGCAGGTGAATTTGTGTATACACCTTCTGGTACGGTGCATGGGATTGAGGGTAAGCTTTTGATGGCTGAAATTCAACAGAGTAGTGATGTTACGTATCGTATTTATGATTATGATCGAAAAGATGAGAATGGAAATTGTAGAGAGTTACATGTAAATAAAGCTTGTGATGTGGTAAATATCCCTCATGTAGAACCTAATATTTCAGAAACAATAACACACATTCAAGGCAATGAAGTGATTGAGTATGTGGATGAAAAATATTTTAATGTGACTCGATATAAAATCAATCATGATATTATGATACAAAATCTGCATTATATGTTGTGCTTACCATTAGATGGGCAGGCTGTATTATCCATAGATGGTGTGGATTATGATATTCAAGCTGGTATTGGCTTTATCGTAACGAGCGGGGCACGTGAAATTCAAATTCGTGGGAATATAGATTTATTAGTGAGTGTTCCAAAACTATGATTTTTATGCAGATGTAAAGTTACACTTTCGATTTGCATAGAAAGAAGGGACGCTAATATATAATCGTACAATTTATCCGAAAATAAAAGAATATTTAAAACAATATCCAGTTGTTGTTGTTACAGGGGCAAGACAGGTTGGAAAATCGACAGAAGTATATAAATTAGTGAAGGATTGTGGTTTTCACTATGTTTCTTTGGATGATTTGACGCAAAGAAGTCTTGCACAATCCGATCCCGAGTTTTTTATCCAACAACATGAAATGCCATTGATTATCGATGAAGTCCAATATGCTCCTATTCTATTAGAAGTTATCGAATCTATTGTGAATAAGAAAAGGCTAGAAGAAGGAAGCGCAAATGGCTTGTTTGTACTAACGGGCTCACAAGCTTTTTCGATGATGCAAGGTGTTACGCAATCTTTAGCTGGAAGGGCATGTATATTAACAATGATGCCACTAAGTGCAGATGAGATTGATGGAAAAGAAGAAAATGCCTTTGTTCCATCTATGGATAATTTAAAAAAAGAAATACATCCCATCTCGGTGAATGCATTGTTTAAAAGAATCGTAAGAGGATTTTACCCAGAATTGCATAGAGATAGCGAATTGGATGCTTTAGTATACTATCGAAACTATGTTAATACGTATATAGATCGAGATGTTTCTGAGTTAATAAATATTAAGGATAAATTAGTTTTTCACAATTTCTTACAACATATTGCCACATTAACAGGCCAACAAGTTAATTATGCGTCTATTTCCAAAATGCTTGGGATCAGTGCAGTAACGGTTAAATCTTGGTTATCTATTTTGGAGGCGAGTGGAATTGTTTATTTTTTGCAGCCATATAGCGAAATAAAACTATCAAAAAGAATTGTGAAGGCGCCAAAATTATATTTTAGTGATACAGGATTAGCTGCTTATTTGGCAAGAATATATAGTCCTGAAAATTTAGAAATTAGTAATTTGGCAGGTGCATTCATGGAAACCTATGTGATAAATGAAATAAGAAAATCATATCTCAATAATGGTAGAGAATTTCTTGGGTATTATTATCGGGATTCGAATCAAAATGAGGTAGATTTGATTTTGTTGGAAGATTATCGAATGCATTGTATAGAAATAAAAAAAGGAAGCCTATTTTCTTTAAAAGATGTAAAGGGATTTAAACAATTGGAAAATACGCAATATGAAAAGGGTATATCTTGCATCTTGTGTAATACAGAGAAGAATTATGCTCTATCAAGAGATGTATTTGTGTATTCGGTTGATGTGATCTAAAAAAATAGACATATATTTTATGTCTGTTTTTTTGTATAATCTAATCATGGATGTTGAAAAATTATTAAATACAATTATACAAGCTGGAACGATGTTGATTGAGAGTGGTGCTGAAATCAATCGTGTTGAGGAGACCATGGTTCGTATGTGTCAGAATTATGATGAAGTTGATTATGCGGATAGCTATGTGACTTTAACAGGAATTATGTTTTCTCTTACCGTAAACAATGAGACAAAGACACGGATTAGTCGTGTTCGTACTGGAGAAGTTAATTTAGATCGAATTGATAAAATCAATGATTTATCAAGAAGGGCTTGTAAAGAAAAGTTAAGCGTGGATGAACTGGCTAGACAATTAGATGAGATTAAGGGGCAGACGCGATATTCTTTTTTTGTGACAACCTTATTTGGTGCGGTTGGTGCGGCTGGCTTTGCGTTATTTTTTGATGGAAATCTTTTGGAAATGTTGATCTGTTTCTTTCTAGGAATTTTGATTCGTGTTTGTGGTAGAGTTTTTTCTCGCTATCATTTGAACACGTTTTTAAATACGGCCTTATGTGCAGGACTTGCAGCTTTTGCGGTGATGTGGATTCATAGTTTGATTCCGAGTACCAATGCGGATATTTTGTTGATTTCTGGATTTATGTTGTTAGTGCCTGGATTGGCCATTACCAATGCGATTCGAGATACGATTGCGGGTGACTATATTTCTGGTGGCGCAAGAGCGACAGATGCTTTTTTGTGCGCGGTATCTATTGCGATTGGTGCTGGTTTTGTGGTGTATTTTTGGATGTAGAGGATAGAGAATGTTTGAAGTTATAATCAGATCTGGACTCTCGGCTTTCTTGGCAAGTTTGGGGTTTGGATTTTTATTTAATATTAAAGGAAGAAATTTGTGGCTAGCAGGACTGGTAGGAGCTGTGGGTGGTATTAGCTATAAAGTGGCTCTGTACTTTGGTTGTAGTGAATTATTAGCTAATTTTATTGGTGCTGTATGTTTAAGCTTGGCTAGTGAAATCTTAGCTCGTGTATGCAAAACACCAGTTACGACATTTTTAGTTTGTGGCTTGATTCCACTAGTTCCTGGTAAGGGGATGTATGAGACGATGGTTGAAGCGATTCATGGGCATGCACAAAGAACTGTGAATATGGGGCTTTCAACAATTAGTGTTGCGGGTGTATTGGCTCTTGGAATTTTGATTGTGTCTACTTTAATGAGGGCTTATTATACGGAGAAGAGAAAATATATTTTGAAGAAATCAGGAATTCACGATTAATTTGTGCTAAAATTTTGGTAGTATTGGAGGACGATAAAATGGAACAATATAAAAAAGAGTTTATTGATTTTATGTTGGAGTCAAAAGTATTAAAGTTTGGTGATTTCACATTAAAGTCAGGTCGTAAATCTCCATTCTTTATGAATGCGGGTGGCTATGTAACTGGATATCAATTAAAGAAGCTTGGTGAATATTATGCCAAAGCAATCGTAGATACGTATGGTAAGGATTTTGATGTGTTATTTGGACCTGCTTATAAGGGGATTCCTTTGGCAGTTGTAACTTCAATCGCATTATATGAATTGTATGGTTTAGAAGTTCGTTATTGTTCAGATCGAAAAGAAGAAAAAGATCATGGTGCTGATAAAGGTAGCTTCTTGGGTTCAAAATTACAAGATGGTGATCGTGTTGTCATGATCGAAGATGTTACAACTTCAGGTAAATCAATGGAGGAAACAGTACCAAAGGTTCGTGGTGCAGCTAATGTAGAAATTGTTGGTCTTATGGTTTCTTTGAATCGTAATGAAAAGGGAAAAGGTGAAAAGACAGCTTTAAAAGAAGTGAGTGAGTTGTATGGTTTCCCTACAGCAGCTATTGTATCTATGCCTGAAGTCATTGAGTATTTAGGCGATTCATTAGATGATGAATTAAAATCAAGAATTGATGCATACTATAAAGAATATGGAGCGAAAGAATAATATGGTTATCACAATAACAAGAGAGTTTGGTAGTGGCGGAAGAACTGTCGCAAAACAATTGGCAGAAGAATTAGGCTACGCGTATTATGATTATGAAATTGTGCAAGAAATTGCGAAGGAAAGTGGTTTTGAGACTGGTTTTATTGAAAAGAATAGTGAAGATGCCACAAGTACAAGTATGTTTGGTTTTGCATGGAATAATTATGGATCTTCTTTGTCAGATAAGGTGTATGTTGCCCAAAGTAATATCATTTCTGAATTGGCAGAGAAAGGAAATTGTATTTTTGTAGGAAGATGTTCTGACTATATCTTGGCTAATCATAAGGATGCTTTCCATGTGTTTATTCATGCAGATTTTGAATTTAGAAAAAATCGAGTTGTTTCTGTATATGGAGAGAATGAATATGCACCAGATAAGCGTGTAAAAGAAAAAGATAAAAAGAGAATTGCTTACTACAAATATTATACAGATCGCAAGTGGGGAGATGCCTATAACTATCATATGTGTTTAGATAGTGGAAAACTTGGCGTAGATGCTTGTGTGAAATTAATTAAGGAAGCTGTTCAAAAGTAAAA
>CAVBGZ010000046.1:1488-17001 GCA_963595075.1 Waltera intestinalis | reverse complement strand
AGATGGCACTTTACATGAAGTTGTCAATGGCATTGTTGGTAGTGAGAATATTCTCCTTTCTATTTTACCGATTGGTACAGGGAATGATTTTATAAAGTATTTTGAAGATCGAACGATAGAAGACTTTTTAGATTTATCAAAATATGAAAATCCTGAATACATGGATTGTGACGTATTAAAGGTGAATGGTGAATATGCGATGAATACGATTTCGTTTGGTTTTGATGTTGAGGTAGCTAAAAAGGTAAATGAAATCAAGGCGAAACATCCAACAAAGGGTATTTTACCTTATGCGTTGAGTGCACTTATAAGCTTGAGAAAACCAATTGGAGAAGAATATCAAGTTCAGATTGATACAAAGAAATTACCTAAAGACAAATATGGTTTGTTGGTTTTTTGTAATGGAAAATATTATGGTGGAGGTTTTAAACCATGTCCAAATGCGAATATTTCGGATGGTTGGATTGATGTATGTATGGTCAAGGATATCAAACGAACTCAAATTGTACGTTTTGCGAAAAAATATCTAGAAGGTACTCATACTGATATTGCTTCTTTAATTTCTATGTATCAAGCTAAGACTATTCATTTGGATACAGATAATGAATTGGTTTATGCCAATTTAGATGGTGAGGTAAAAGGGTTTAAGAATCCAACGATTGAAATTGTAAATAATGCTTTACATTTAGCTTTACCAAATTGTCAAGGGTAACTTGTTATGATACAATGTTTAAAAATTTTTATTAGGGAGTGAAAAGAAAGAATGGATTCTGATTTAGGTATAAAGATCCTTGAATTAATTATATTATTAGCTTTGTCCGGTTTTTTCAGTTCAGCTGAAACATCAATGATTTCAGTAAGTAAAATTCGTTTACGTACTTTATCTGAAGAAGGCAATAAGAGGGCAGATTTAGTTTTAAAAATTTTAGATCAACAATCAAAAATGTTAAGTGCCATTTTAATTGGTAATAATTTAGTCAATACATCAGCGGCAAGTATTGCTTCTTTGATTGCGTATTCTTTTGGTGGTGCAGCCGTAAGTATTGCAACCTTTATTATTACTTTTTTAATTTTGGTTTTTGGAGAAATTACACCAAAGACTTGGGCTACGAAAAAGGCGGAAAGCTTAAGTTTAGCTTATGCTCCTATTATTATGTTGATTATGAATGTTTTAACGCCCGTGATTTGGTTTGTGAATCTATTTAGTAATTTATTATTAAATCTATTAGGGGTTAAATCGTCAGATAAAAATCCTTCTATGACAGAGAGTGAACTTCGTACCATTATGGATGTGAGTCATGAAGCGGGTGTCATTGAAGAAGATGAAAAGGACATGATGAATAATGTCGTTGATTTAGGGGATGCCAAAGCGAAAGAAGTTATGGTTCCTAGAGTCCATGTTGTGATGGCAGAATCAACAAGTACATACCAGGATTTGTTGAATATTTTTAGAGAAGAACAATTTACGCGTATCCCAATTTATGAAGATAAAATTGATAATATTGTTGGTCTTGTGAATATGAAAGATTTACTTTTATATGATGATTTAACTCATTTTAATATCAAAGATATCTTGCGTAAACCATACTTCACTTATGAAAATAAGAAGGTTTCGGAATTATTGGTGGAGATGAAACAATCTACTTTTAATTTAGCAATTGTCATGGATGAGTATGGAGAACTTGCCGGTATTATCACGTTGGAAGATATTATTGAAGAAATTGTTGGTGATGTTCATGATGAATATGATGAACATGAAGAAAATAATATTCGTCAATTAAGTAAGAATGTGTATGATGTGAAAGGCTACTTAAGTTTACACGATTTAAATGATGCGTTGGATTTAGAATTGGATAGTGAAGATTTTGATTCGATAGGTGGACTTGTTATTGATGCATTAGGAAGACTTCCACAAGCAGGAGATGAAACCACACTTCATAATGGCATTAAAATTCGTGTATTAAGTATTGAAAAAAATAGAATTGAAGAAGTAAGATTAATCTTACCGGAAGAAGATAAAGAGGCTGTAGATGATTAAACTACAACCTCTTTTTTCTATCTTCTTATCGCATAAATATTGAAGGCAAATAAATCATACCTATGTCTTGAAATTGAATATTCAAAAGGAACACCATTATCTAAATATGCGATTTCATCCACTTCAAGTACGGGTTCGATATCTTTAAGTTTCAAATATTTATGATCAATATCATTAGAAATATCAGCACGAGATGTTTTGTTTGCGCTGGCAATTTTTAAATTTAATGTGTTTTCAATGTAATCGTAAACAGAATGAGAAAGTATATCTAAATTGATTCCGGGGATTAAATTTGTAGGCATATAAGTTCTTTCTAGAACATAAGGCTTATTATTGTGTAATCTAAGACGGAAAATATTATAGATAGGATCATCGACATTGATGTTGAGTTTGTTTGCGATTTTTTCACTTGCGAATTCCAATTTAAACTCTAAAATTTCTGAAGTTGCATTTCCTTTACTCGCTTTAGTAAATCCGGAAAGTTCTCTTTCTTGTATGATGATTTGTCCTTTGTCATTATTATTAGACATCACGAAACTGCCTTGTCCTCTTTTACGGTAAAGCATACCTTCTTGCACGAGTAAATCCAGAGCTTTTTTCATTGTCATTCGTGAACAATTGAATTCTTTGCATAATGAAATTTCGTCTGGGATTTTTGTGTTTGGTGCATACTCTTTACTTATAATTTTTTCTCTTATTGAATTATAAATTGTTTTATATTTGATATCCATAAGTAATCTCCTAAAATATATAGACATATAAAATAAATGTCTAATGTATAAACATTATACTAAAATGGTATAAATAAAGCAAATCAGTAAATAATCATTTGTATCATTTTTATAAATGTCTATATACATTATTGAATGAATAAGTAATAAATATATATTTATAAATTAAATGTCTAGACAAATAAAATAAATGGATATATAATACAGTCATCAAGGAGGAGAGGAAAATATGGAGTTTATTTCATTTCCAAAAGATTTTTGGTGGGGAGCAGCTTCTAGTGGTCCACAAAGTGAGGGAACCTTTGATAAAAAACATGAAAATGTGATGGATCATTGGTTTCATACAAAGCCTGAAGAATTTTTTGATGGCGTTGGACCTGATGTAGCAAGTGATTTTTATCATCGCTATAAAGAAGATTTTGGTTTGATGAAACAGTGCGGATTTAATTCATTTCGTACATCGATTCAGTGGAGTCGTTTGATGTTAGACTTCGAAACTTTTGAAGTTGATGAAAAAGCGGTTGAATTTTATCGTAACATGTTTCAGGAAGCTAAAAAGAATGGTATTGAACTGGTAATCAATTTGCATCATTTTGATATGCCGGTTGAATTACTTGAAAAATATGGCGGATGGGAAAGTAAAAAAGTGGTCAATCTGTTTGTAGGGTACGCAAAAAAATGTTTCGAGTTATTTGGTAAAGATATTCATTATTGGACGACATTTAATGAGCCAATGGTCATTCCTGAAGCTGGATATCTTTATGGATTTCATTATCCAAATTATGTTGGTAAGGGCAAAGAAGCAATGCAAGTCATTTATAATATTAATCTTGCGAGCGCAAAAGTTATTGAACTATATCGTTCAATGCATTTAGAGGGCAAAATCGGAATCGTTTTAAATATCACACCAGCATATCCAAGAAGTCAAAGTGAAGAAGATTTAAAAGCATCTGAATTTACGGATGATTTATTTAATCGATCATACCTAGATCCGGCTGTATATGGAAAATTTCCAGAAAGACTTGTCAAAGTGTTAGAAAAAGATGGTGTGCTTTGGGATTATACCGATGATGAATTAGAACTTATTTCAAAGAATACAATCGATTTTCTTGGAGTAAATTATTATCATCCAAAACGTGTTAAAGCACAGGATCATCCAGAAAAATTCAAATCACCATGGAGACCTGATCAATACTTTGAAGAGTGGTTCTGGCCAGAATGTCGTATGAATCCATATCGAGGATGGGAAATTTATCCAAAGGCAATTTATGATGTTGCCAAAAATGTTCAAGACAATTATGGAAACATTCCATGGTTTATTAGTGAAAATGGAATGGGTGTTGAAGGTGAAGAAAAGTATTGGGATGAAGAAGGAAATGTTCAAGATGATTATCGTATCGATTTTTATAAAGAACATTTAGCTTGGTTAAATAAAGCCATTCAGGAAGGAAGCAATTGTTTTGGATTCCATGCTTGGACAGCTTTTGATTGCTGGTCATGGAATAACGCTTACAAAAATCGCTATGGATTTATCAAAGTTGATTTAAGTACGCAAGAGCGTACGATTAAAAAATCAGGATATTGGTATAGTAAATTAAGTGAGCAAAATGGATTTTATTATGATTTACAAGAGGGAGAATAAAAATGTCATTAGAAAATAATAAATTTGTAGAAAAATTTACGATGGTGGCTGTAAAAATGGGCAATCAAATTCATTTGCGTTCATTACGTGATGCATTTGCGACAGTAATGCCATTGTATATTTTGGCTGGCTTAGCCGTATTGTTAAACAATACTGTATTTACTTGGATCTTTACTGGGGACACATTGACAAACGTTCAATATTGGGGAACATTAATCACCAATGCAACATTAAACATTTCAGGTTTATTGATTGCAGCTGTCATTGGATATTGCCTAGCACAAAACCGTGATTTTGAAAATCCACTTGCAGCAGCAATGATTTCTGTCGCATGTTTAATCGCGATGATGCCAAACACAGTTAGTGTTACTCCAAATGGAGCAACAAAAGCTGTTGAAGTTTCAAGCGTTTTAACTTTTTCAAATTTAGGAACAGGCTCAATGTTTGCGGGAGTTATCGTTTCATTAATCGCAACAGAAGCTTTTATTAAAGTATCACATGTTAAAAAATTACAAGTGAATTTAGGGGATAATGTACCACCTGCAGTAGGAAAGTCATTTAATGTATTAATTCCAGTTATTATTGTTCTTTCATTATTTGCGTTCGTATCAGCTGCTTTATTTAATTTAACAGGAACTAACCTTATTAACTTGATCACAACATTCATTCAGGAACCTTTACGTCATATCGGAACCGGTTTATGGGGTTGCATTATTCTATACGCATTAGGTAATTTATTATGGTTATTTGGTATTCACCAATCGGTTATCTATAGTTCAATCTTGGAACCACTATTAATTATCAATATAACAGAAAATATTGCTGCTTATAGTGCTGGAGAAGCCATTCCAAATATTATTAACGTTTCTCAAGTAACTACATATGGTTTGATGGGTGGATCTGGATCAACAATTTGTTTATTGATCGCAACTTTCTTAGTAGGTAAAAATGCTATGACTAAAAATGTCGCAAAAATGTCAGTAGCACCTGGAATCTTTAATATTAATGAACCTGTTATTTTTGGTTATCCAATCGTTTATAACATCACAATGGCGATTCCTTTCATTTTAGTTCCTACTTTAGGTATCTTAATTTCTTATATCGCAACGGCAACAGGATTCATGAGTCCATGTGTATCATTGGTTCCTTGGACTACACCACCATTATTAAGTTCTTTCTTAGCTACAGCTGGAGATTTGAAGGCCGTGCTTGTTCAAGCAATCGTATTGGTTTTAGGTGTAATAATTTATATTCCATTTGTTAAAATTAATGATAAAGTATTAGAAAAGCAAGCTATGATGGAAAATGAAGGAGAATAGACATGAAAACAATCTTATTAGTATGTAATGCCGGTATGTCAACGAGTATGTTGGTTAAAAAGATGCAAGAAGCTGCTAAAACTATGGGAGTTGAAGTTGAAATTGAAGCAAAATCTTTAACAGAGGCAAAGAAAAATTTGGGTACACCTGATATGATCTTATTAGGGCCTCAAATCCGCTATGAATTAAAGAATGTGCAAGCATTGGCACCATCTTTACCTGTTGAAGCAATTAATATGCAAGATTATGGCATGATGAACGGTAAAAAAGTATTAGAACATGCTTTGAAGGTGATTGAATCGTGAATGAAGAATTGGAAATGATCTGCTTCCAAATTATATCAAATAGTGGAGCAGCTAAATCAAACTATGTAGAAGCTATTCAAAAAGCCAAAGAAAAAGATTATGAGGCAGCTGATGAATTAATAGAGGGTGCTGAAGAATTTTTTGTCGAGGCACACAAAGTTCACACAGATTTGATTCAAAAAGAAGCACAAGGAAAAAATACACCATTTTCACTTCTACTTATGCATGCAGAAGATCAAATGGCAAGCTGTGAAATGGCTAAATTACTAGCTGAGGAAATCATCGGATTGTATAAAAAATTGGATGAAAAATAAAAAGGCTTTGTGTCGTGGTGAATCTCGAAATGAGGTTCACCTTTTTGTTGCTTTATATGCGATTTACGACTACAATAATATCAAATCACGATTTACTAAATCTAGATTAGATAAAACGGAGACCATGCATATGTTCATTGGTAGAGAAACAGAATTACAATTTTTAGAAGATAAATATGCAACAAAAGAAGGACAACTTATAGTTCTTTATGGACGGCGTCGAGTTGGTAAGACTGAAACATTAAGAGAATTTTGTAAAAATAAAGAGCATATTTTCTTTTCGTGTACGCAAACAACAGACAGAATGCAGCTTAGAAACTTTTCAAATTGTCTATTAAGAGAAGATATTCCTGCCAGAAAATATATTTCAGAATTTGAAGATTGGGAAAAAGCTTTTTGTGCAATTGCTGATTTACCATATGGAGATAAAAAGAAACTCATTGTGATAGATGAATTCCCTTATATGTGTCGTGGAAATAAAAGTATTCCCTCTATTTTACAGAATCTCTGGGATTTAAAATTACGCAATGAAAATGTGATGATTATACTTTGTGGAAGTGCAATGAGCTTTATTGAAAAAGAATTACTGGCTGAAAAAAATCCGCTTTATGGTAGAGCTACAGGAATTTATAAAATGAAAGAAATGGGATTTTATGATGCGGCAAAGTTCTTTCCGAATTATTCAGCTCGCGATAAGGTGTTGGCTTATTCTATTCTTGGTGGAATTCCACATTACTTAAAACAATGGGATCCTGAGTTAACTGTAGGGGATAATATAAAAAAGAACATACTAACAAAAGGATGCGTTTTGTATAGTGAAGTTGAATTTCTTTTACATCAAGAGTTGAGAGAAACACAGTTTTATAATTCCGTCATTGAAGCGGTTGCGATGGGAAACACAAAACTGAATGATATTAGTCAAAAATCTTTGGTGGAAGATACATCTAAAACAAGTGTATATTTAAAAAATCTAATTGAATTAGGGATTATAGAAAGAGAATTTTCGGTTGATGCAAAAATCAAAGAAAAGGCAAACACAAACAGGGGAACCTATCGATTGACAGATAATTTCTTTCGCTTTTGGTATGCCTTTGGCTTTTCAAATTATTCACAACTAGAGGACGGCGATGTAGAAGGCGTATACGAATATGTCATAAAACCTGCACTTCATGAATTCGCATCATTTACATTCGAGGATATTTGTCGTGAATTTATCCGTCAAAAACAAAAGAAGAATGAGCTTCCATTCCGTTATACAAAAATGGGACGATGGTTTGGTAAAACAACAGTACGTGATTCTAAACAAAAAAATGGGCAACGTATGGCAGAAACAGAAATAGATATACTTTGTGTTGATGGAAATGGAAAAAATTATTTGGTAGGTGAGTGTAAGTTCAAAGGGATAACTTTCACTTATTCTGAATACCTTGATACACTAGAAAAACTATCTCCATTAAAAGAAAATGCTCAGTTTTTCTACGTCCTATTTTCTGAAAGTGGATTTGATGAGAAAGTAATAAATGATGCAAAAATAAATGGTACTCTACTATTTGATTTGAAAGATATTGTTGAATTTAAGTAAAAACGGAGATGATTAACATCTCCGCGTTTTGTTATTCAAAAATCGCATGACCAATACGAACTGTATTTGAACCATGTTTTAAAGCCAATTCATAATCTTGAGACATACCCATTGATAATGTATCAATGCCTTCATATTCTTTTTGTAGTTCAAGATAAAGTTGATGCATTTGTTCAAACTCAGATTCAACTAAACTTGTATTACTTGTATGCGTCGCAACACACATAATCCCTTTGATTTGAATATGTTTGAATTGTTGAAGTTCTTTAATAAAGGTTTTCGCATCTGAAAAAGGATATCCCGTCTTATTTTCATCTTGTGTTGAAATCTTTAATTCAACCAATACCTTTTGGACAATATTCAATTTGCTTGCTTGTTTTTCAATCTCCTGAGCCAATTTTAAAGAGTCTAAACTCTCAATCACGTCCACCTTACCAACGATATATTTCACTTTGTTGGTTTGAAGATGACCAATAATGTGCCAAGTGTATTTTGGATCGTATTTCTCTAAAAATTCTTGAACACGATTTTCACCAAACGTTGTGAGTCCTAACTTTGCGACTTCATCAATCTCTTCTTTTGATCTTGTTTTAGATACGGCAATGACCTGATAGTCATGCCCTTGTAGTTTTTCTATTAAATTCTTGTTCATATCTACAAGTATAAACCATAATAAAAAAAGATGCCAAGATTAATTCTTGAACATCTTTGAGAAAATAAAACGAATAAATGGTCCACAATAACAGATTTGCCAGAAAAAAGCCATTGGAAAATTGAATACAACTGTCATAAACCAAATCGCAATAAATTGACTTCCGGCAGTTTTAAACAATAAGGTAGCCACAAAGCTCATCGTTGGACACATGATGCACACAATATAAAAAGAAATCGCTAAAGTAATCGCAAAAGGACGATCTTTAGGTGTAACCACTTTAAAGGCAAGCTTATGAGCAAGATTATCTACAATAAAGAATTCTAAAAGAAACGCTACAGGCCACATGATGATTAATTCATGAAAAGCATCTAAGAAAACTTGATTGTTCATTCCTTTAATATTTAGTGCGATGTTGTAACAAATCATGGCATAAACCATTAGAAATGACATCATTAATGTGAAAATCACATTTTGAAATTTTGTTTTTGGCATAATAAAAAACCTCCTCAAACTTTTGTGTTGTTCAGCTTAAGCAGGTTTCCAATTTCACCAAAAGTACAGGTAAGATATTATCATTATTTTAATGGAAAAGTCAAAATAATTGTGAAAATATCATTCGATTGATTTTTATAAAAGGATCCATGATGAATATCCATCATTTTCTGAACGCTCTTTAATCCGATTCCATTACTTTCTACCTGATCTAAATGTATATTTATACTATTTGTGAAAGATAATTTATACATATTATTTTCTACAGTTTCTTTAATGATTATATTTTTCCAAGGATCACAATATTTTTGAATATTTGAAAAAATATTATTTAAAATCCTTTGAAGCATGGCCTGATTTGCCAGAATTTCTACTTGATTTGTGCAAGAAAACCATTGAATATGTAAATCCATCTCTTGTAAAAAGGTAATATGATCTTTAATCAAACTTTGAATCGATTGAATCGAAGTCGGTTGTAACTCCGCACTATATTCCGTTGAGTATACTAAAGAATATTCAAACATTTTATTCGATAAATACGATATTTCTTCCACCTTATTTAAACACTTTTGTAAGTAAACATCTCTTTTATCTGGATCATTCTTCTGCATATTTAAAATTTCTAGATATCCCTTTAAAGTGGTTAATGGGGTACGCAAATCATGAGATAAGGAAGAAATCAAATCTTGATTTGCCTTTCTTGCCTGTTGATCATTTTCCATCGTATGAACAAACGCAATTCGCATTTGATTTAAATCGCTTGCTAGTTTACCAATTTCATCCGTATCTTCAATCTTGATTTCATGATTCCAATTTCCAATTGCCAGGCTAAAGACATCTTCTTGGAGTTGTTGAATCGAGTGAACGCGTTTTTTTATGAAATTTTGAAGAATAATCATATAAAAAGAAAAGGAAACCAATAAACAGATAATCATGTATGGCAACTGCATATTCACAAGTGGATATGAAGTGATATAGAGTGTAGCTGTTTGATTTTTGAATTTTAAAGGATATGTATAATACAGTGGAGAGGAAATAACTTCTTCATCCGCTTCATAGATCATAGGATTGATTGTATTTTTCCCTGCAAAATATGTATCATCATCTGAATAAATATAATAATAGGCATGATTCGATGAAAAAGACTTTAAAATCTGATTAATTTCTTTTTTATTTTTTTGAATTAAAGACAAATTTTCAGTCTTTTCTTGCATATCTTTGACGACACTATCATAGTTCTCATTTTCATACCAAGTATCCATAATAAATTCAAACACAATATTTTCATGATAATAGGTCATTGAAAAAAAGCTAAATACTAAAATAGTGGATGCACCAAAAGTAAATAACATTTTCTTAGAAAGCGTATGAAAGATATGTTTCTTTGGCAAATGAAAAACGTTGCTTTTTAATAATTTATAAAAAATAAGACTTAAAATTACACTTATACCTACATCAACGATACGGTAATATAAATAATATTGAGAAAATGAAGGATACCATTCAACCATGCATTCTCCTTCTTCAATTCTTGTCGCATATTTAAATGTGTTGCTTAGTGGAGCTCTTCCTTGAAACATTAGAATGATATAATCATCAAGCTCTCCATCATTAATCACAAGTTGATAACTTCCGCTATCTAAAATCGAATCTAAATCAGACTGGATTTTTTTTGTATTCGAAAAATTATTTTTATTTTTTAAATAAGAACGTACCTTTTCGATTTGTTGGTTTGACAAAGACTCAGAATAGAGATTATGCGCTTTTAATTGATCATAAATAGGATAACGAAAGGAATAAATCACAAAAAAAGACAGAATAAAGAAAAGTAAAGAAAGGTAAAGATGTGTTATTTTCTTACTCAAAACGATACCCCTTTCCCCAAATGGTCTTTACATACTTAGGATTGGCTGGGTCTTTCTCTATTTTTTTACGCAAATTACGAATATGAACCATAATCGTATTATTCGCAGAATAAAAGTAAGGTTCATTCCATACTTTTTCATACAAATCAACAGCCGAAAATATTTGTTTTGGATTTTTCATTAATGTATTTAAAATACGAAATTCAATATCAGTCAATTCAATTTCTTTATCATCAACCTTTACTGTACCTTGATTTAAATTTAAAACAACACCATCTACTACAAGTTGTTCACTTGCGCTTGTTACAGAAGCAGAATCTTTTCCTTTATAGACCTGCCAACGTCTAAGCAGTGCTTTTACACGAGCTGTTAATTCACTATAGCTAAAAGGCTTTGATAAATAATCATCAGCACCACTAGAAAAACCAAGTGTTTTATCAGAATCTAGACCTTTGGCAGTTAAAAATAAGATGGGAACATTACTTGTTTCACGGATTTTTAAACAAGTCTGATACCCATTCATATTTGGCATCATAATGTCCAATATAATTAAATCGATGGATGAATCATATTTTTCAATCACTTCATTCCCATCTTTTGCCTCTATGATTTCATAGCCTTCATTTGATAATAGTATTCTTAATATTTCACGAATTTCCGCATTGTCATCTGCCACTAAAATACGAGTCGCCATATTCTCACTCCTCTTTTATCTCATTCTATCCCATTTTGAATAGGGAATCCAATTTTCATAACGTAACATATGATGTAAATGATCCATGACCTTACTTTGCGAAGAATAAAGAGAACATAATGTTAATTTTTGTTTATAGTATTTTGTTGAAATGTGTTTTTCCCCTTTTAACTCGTCTTTATTCTTCTTTTTTGTATATTTGCCAAAGTACATGAGTCGATCGGTTTTCTTTTCAGACTTCACAATATCCGTCACCATTTCAGAAACCATTTTATGGTGGATATGACCATATTCACCGTCTGGATTATGACATACAATTCTTGCCCAATCTTTAGAATCAATCATTTTCTTTATCTTTTTTTTGATTTGTTTTCGACAAGAATTCCAATTATCCCTTTGTCCATTGGTTTTATCTGGAAAAGAAAGAATGATTCCTTTTGAATCTGTCTTTTTCATGACTTTATTAAATTCAGCTTTTCTGACTTTATTATCTCCATTTGTGATACATAAAACTGTGTAGTTTCCTCGCAATAAGTGTTCTCCTGCCCAAATTGTTTCATCATCTGGATGCGCAACAATCATTAAGCTTTCGTTTTTTGTGGCATATACAATTCCAGAATTTAATGGAATCATTAAAAAACATGCACAAATTAATATCAATATCTTCTTCATAATATCACCTTGCTTATATTAGCGAATAATTCTTAAGAATTGACTTATGTAAACCTTAAGCCTTCTTAAATTTATTTCATAATTATTTATAAATGCTTTGGGCGATTATTAAGATTTGTTTTGTATATTTATGCCATGAAAAAGATATATACAAGCATTCTGTTGATTTTACCAACAACACTCGCATTCATTTCATCGATTGGACAGGTGTATGGATCAAAAATTGATTGGTTGAGTCAACATATTATATTAGGTGATCTTTTAAGAAATACACAAAACTACGTATCCACTTTACAAGGTGGAACGAACATCTATTCCTTTTCTTATTATGGATTGTTTCGACCGGATGTATGGATTTCTAAATTATTTTTGGGTGTGGATATAAAATACTTCGTTATTGGATATGCACTTATATTGTGGACAGTAACGGGTATTTTATGTTTTAAATGGCTACTTAATAAAGGTTATCGTATGGATCTTTCATTTTTTGTATCCATTCTTTGTATAAGTTCGAATTGTTTCTTCCACACTCACCAACAAGTGATGTTTGTTGAAATTCTTCCATTCTTATTCGCATCTTTTATTTTAATTGATATACATCAAAAACAATGGATTTCAATTTGTATCTGTTTGGCGATGTTTCATAACTATTTTTATACACCAGGATTTATATTGATTTTATGTATCTATAATTTCTATCAATATCATATAATTTCAGATTTAATATTTCCCATTCTAATCGGTATTGGGCTTTCTTGTATTTTATGGTTACCAACGGGATTGTTGATTTTAGAAAATAAAAAGAGTGTCACATCTACAAATATTCTAAGTTTGTTTGTTCCAAACTTTTCTTTAAAAGGAATCTTATATGATGCGTATGGATGTGGATGTACAGTAATCGCTTGGATTGCACTTTTTCAAGGCTTGGTGAATCCAAAAATAAAGAAATTGTCGATTCTATTATTGTTGATGTTTATATTTCCTGTCTTTTCCTATATTTTGAATGGAACATTATATGCACGAAGTAAGATTTTAGTTTTGTGTCTACCTCTTGTACTCTATATTGTCTGCGAATGGTTAGATTCTAGAAAAATTAATCTTTGGTGTTTGTTGATTAGTTTTTGTTTCATTACACAATTATATATATATGATGCGATACTCGTACTTATTTTTATCTATTATTATTTTAAGGAAAATAAAAATGAAACATTCGTGTATTGTGTTATTCCTTGTCTCATCTTTTTGAGTTTAAACATGCATCAAGGACTTTCTTATAAAATATATGATTCCGTTTATGCGAAAGATAAACAAGCGTTGATTCAAAGAAATAAATTTAAGAATCGTACGGCTGATTTAGATCAAATTTATAAAAATAGCAATCATACCTATTCAAAGTTAAAAAAGGCATCTAGCTATACTTCTACAAGTAATTCTTTATACAATTCCTGGTTTTATGATGTTGTCAAAAATCCAATTTCGCAAACCAATAAAACGGTGTTAGTGGATAGTGAAAATTACGTCTATCTAAATTTAATGTCGATTCAGAATGTGATTGTAAAGAAAGATAATTTATATGGATACAAGATGGTGGATCAACAAGGAAAATATAAAGTATTAAAGAATAAAAATGTACTTCCTATTGCGTATGTGACCAGGGATGTAATGTCTGAAAAACAATTTGATCAATTAAAGTATCCGTATACTCTAGACACTTTATATAATCGAACGATTGTGCATGGCAAACAAAGTGTCTCCTATTCTTCTAGAATGAAAAAAGTAAAGAGTATTCATAAAAAGATAAAGATTCATTCAAAGAAGAAACAGAAGAAGAGGATTGATTTGGATTTTGAAACACAGAATAAGATGGTATGCATTGATTTTGATGTGAAAAATAACGGGGATAAAAAAGTATGGATTACGATAAATGGTATAAAGAATACTTTGTCTAAAAAGAATTCTGTCTATCAAAATGAAAACAACCATTTTACGTATGTGTTGTCTAAGAAAAAATTGGATCAATTAAATGTAACTTGTTCAAAAGGAAATTATGAAATTAAAAATATTCGAATATATACATGTGATATGGATACTTTTACTAGAAAGGTAAAGAAAATAAGGTTAAAGAAGTCGAATGACGTTTTAAATGGAGTTGTCACATGTCCTTCTGGGTATTTGGTGACGTCCATTCCGTATGAAAAGGGGTATGAACTTTATGTGGATGGAAAAAGGCAGAAGATTGAAATTGTGAATAAGGCTTTTATTGGCTCTAAAATTCAAAAGGGAAGACATCTTATTGTATTGAAGTTTAAAGCGCCAGGAAAAGATGTGGGAACTATTGTGAGTTTGGCTTCTATATTTTTAGGGGGATATTATATATGGAAAAAATCAAAGAATTAATCAGTTATGGTGTGGTTGGTGTTGGTACAACACTTGTGAATTATGTTGTGTATTATGTGTGTTTAAAGTTGGGATTGTATTGGTTATTTTCAAATACATTCGCATGGATCGTAGCTGTAATTTTTGCGTATATTACCAATCGAAAAATGGTATTTCATTCGAATAAGGATGTAAAGAAAGAGTGCGTAGAATTTTTTGGATTGCGCTTTGTGACATTGAATGTAGAAAGCTTTTTATTGATGGTATGTATTGATTGGTTTCATATTTCAAATATGGTCTCAAAAGTCATTGTGAGCGTGATTACAGTTCTTTCTAATTATTGGTTATGTAAGATTCGTGTCTTTCATCAGGAGGTATGTTATGAATAAGATTAGTGTAGTTGTTCCTTGTTTTAATGAGGAAGAAGTTCTTTCTTTATTCTATCAAAAAACGAGTGAAGTGTTAAAAAGTATGGATCAGGTGGATTATGAATTATTATTTGTGGATGATGGCTCGAGTGATCATACAAAAGATATTTTAAGAAGTTTAGTGGCGAAAGATCCACATTGTGAATATATTTCTTTTTCAAGAAATTTTGGAAAAGAAGCAGCCATGTTTGCGGGCTTAAAGAAATCAAGTGGAGATTATGTGGTGATAATGGATGCCGATTTACAACATCCACCTGTTTTATTAAAGGATATGTATCATGCTTTAACACAAGAAGGATATGATTGTTGTGCGGGAAAAAGAGTAGATCGTACGGGTGAGGGTGAATTAAGAAATTTATTATCTCGCTTATTTTATAAGATTATGCAAAAGATGTGTAAG
>CAVBGZ010000046.1:0-1266 GCA_963595075.1 Waltera intestinalis | reverse complement strand
TTTTCTACAGCTCCAGTAGAGTGGATTGGAACGATTGGTGGATGTATTATGTTTATTTCTATTTTACTAGGCTTAGGTGGACTTTTCTTCCATGTGAAAGCTTTGTTCTATGTGGTTTGTTTGATTTTGTTTTTGAGCGGTCTTCAAATGATATTTGTAGCTGTTTTAGGTCAATATACGACAAAGGACTATATGGAAAGCAAACAAAGACCGATTTATATTGTGAAGGAAACGAGTAAGAACTTGCATGCATAAATCGATGTGACTATAATGGGCCTTGTATTAGAAGGTGATTGTATGTGGTTAGTGTATGCGTGTGGTTCTGCGCTTTTTGCGGGAATCACTTCTATATTGGCTAAGTGTGGTATTAAGAAGACGGATTCTACGGTTGCGACAGCTTTACGTACGATTGTTGTGTTGATTTTTGCGTGGATGATGGTGTTTATTGTTGGTTCACAAAATCAGATTTCTTCAATTTCTATAAAAAGTTTCATTTTTTTGGCATTGTCAGGGATTGCGACTGGCGCAAGTTGGCTTTGTTACTTTTATGCTCTATCGAAGGGTCCAATCGATAAAGTGGTTCCGATTGATAAATCGAGCACAATTCTTACCATTATTTTAGCTTTTATTTTCTTGCAAGAATCGATTTCGTTTTTAAAGGTAATTTGTATCCTTTTGATTGGTTTAGGAACGTATTTGATGATTGATAAAAAGAAAGATTCAAAGGAAGTGAATGATTCAAAATGGTTGTTGGCTGCCTTTGGGTCAGCTATTTTCGCTAGTTTAACGGCCATATTAGGTAAGGTTGGTATTGAAGGTGTAGAGTCTAATTTAGGAACCGCTTTACGTACGTGCGTGGTGCTTGTGATGGCATGGATGATGGTTGGTGTCCAAAAAAAGAAAGTAACTCTTTATAAAAATGAATTTATTTTCCTTGTTTTATCAGGCGTTGCGACAGGGGCAAGTTGGCTTTGTTACTACAAGGCACTACAGACAGGGCTTGCGAGTGTGGTTGTACCTATTGATAAGTTGAGTATTTTAGTAACGATATTATTTTCTTATCTTGTATTTAAAGAAAAACTTTCTAAAAAATCTTTATTTGGATTGGCCCTATTGGTAGTAGGTACTTTATTGATGATTATCGCATAAGAAGACGTTTTATCGATTGATAGACGTCTTTTTTTTTACAAACTTATAATTTCTTTAAGTCAAAATCGTTATTTTTTCGTATAAGAGTATGGAGCAATCACTCCTAGAAATGAGAGG
>CAVBGZ010000045.1:0-17470 GCA_963595075.1 Waltera intestinalis | reverse complement strand
ACCTGTTCCCATCCCGAACACAGAAGTTAAGCACTTTTACGCCGATGGTAGTACACGAGAGCGTGTGTGAGAGTAGGTAGTTGCCAAGCCGTATCTTTTATGATATAATACATATAAATATGCTCGCTTAGCTCAGTTGGTTAGAGCATCTGACTGTTAATCAGAGGGTCGAAGGTTCAAGTCCTTTAGCGAGCGCCATTTAAAAGTCTAGTGATAATTGCAAAGTGGAAACACCTGTTCCCATCCCGAACACAGAAGTTAAGCACTTTTACGCCGATGGTAGTACACGAGAGCGTGTGTGAGAGTAGGTAGTTGCTAGGCTTTTAAATTTCTATGGAGGTTTAGCTCAGTTGGGAGAGCATCTGCCTTACAAGCAGAGGGTCAGCGGTTCGAGCCCGTTAACCTCCACCATTTAAATAAATAATAAGAATGCCGAAATAGCTCAATTGGTAGAGCAACTGACTTGTAATCAGTAGGTTGTGGGTTCAAGTCCTATTTTCGGCACCATTAAGAAACGATAGGATTGATACCAAAAATATCAGTCCTTTTTTCATATTTATGGGCTATTTTGCTTAATTTAGGCTTATTTTGCTTAAAATTAGGTGAAGTAGCCCTTTTTTCTTTGCTCATTTTGCTTGAGCCTATTTTATGGAAAGCACGAACTAACTATAAAAAGCACGATTTCATACTCAAAAGCACGAATATATTTTAATCCTTATATTTAGCCATTGGCAGTAATGCTGGTGGCTCTTTTTTATGCTCTGAAAACTTTTTTTAATTTTTTTGAAAAAATGGGGACCTCAAAATGGCCTCTAAATCTCCATATAGTGAGCAAGAGATAACACGACTTGCTTAGAAATTATAAGGAGGTGTTCAAATGACACACAGAGTAAAAATCAGTGTTGCAAATGAATCTCCTAAAGGTGGAATCGTTGCCTGTAAAAAGAGAACGATGAAAAGAAGTCTATTCAAGAGACTTTTTGGAATCAATCCAGACAAAGTAACGATCATCATCCCTGGAGACTCAGTGCAAGACGTCACCATTCAACAGGTGGCAGAAGTAGGAGGTACTAAAAGTGAGTGAAGAAAGAAAACACAGCATTTTAGCACCAAGCAGTAAGGAATGGGTACATTGTGGTTTTTCTGCTAAATTTCTAGCTAACAAGCCAGAAGAAACAAGCGATGCTTCAGAGTTCGGAACTGAATGCCACGCATTAGCAGAAGCCTATATTAGACAATCCTTAAAAATTGATGACTTTGACGAAGAACCAGTAGACACAGATAAGTTGATTTTTTCATTCAAACATTACGATGATGAGATGGAAGCATTAGCTACTGGATACGCAAACTTTGTTATAAGCCAAGCTGATTATGAAGAGAAGCGTACTGGTAAGAAGCCACTTGTCTTCGTAGAACAATTATTAGAAATGGACTATGCTCCAGACACACATGGTACAGCAGATGCAATCATCATTGCTGGCGACACCTTAACTATTATCGACAATAAGACAGGATTCATTCCAGTTAAGGTATTTGAGGGAAATGAACTAAATAGCCAACTTGGTATTTATGGTTTATACGCCTACAAATTATTCAAAGATTTTTATCCAATAAATAAGGTTAGATTAGTTATCTATCAAGAAAGAATCCATAACATCGATGACCAAACATTGGATTTGGAAGATTTGCTTAATTGGGAAGTAAGTGTATTAAGGCCTGCAGCAAAGGAAGCACAAATTCCAGAAGCGAAAGCTGTTAGTGGCAAATGGTGCAAATACTGCCCAGGTAGATGCATCTGCCGTCAAAGAAGTGAAGATGCTCTTTCAATCGATGCTGAGAAGAAACCTGAAAACATGACAGATGAAGAGATTGAGGCGTTATTGCCAAAGTTGGACTTCATTGTCGATTACTGTTCATCCATCAAGGATTATGCACTCAATAAAGCCATCGAAGGCAAGAAGTGGAAAGGATACATATTATCTGAATCTACTACAAAGAGAAAGATCAGTGATGAAGAAGCTGTAAAAAGAATTTTGAAGGATGCTGGTTACTGCCCAGAAGTCACAAAGCTTATGAGCATCAGCGAGCTTCAAAAAATGGTCGGCAAAGCAAAGTTTAATGATTTAGTTGGTGATTACATTATTAAACCTAAAGGCCAACCAGTGCTTGCTCCTGATCCAGATGCAAAGAACAACATTAAGGAGGTCGAAAAATAATGTTGAAGATTGAAACAGGGCTTGAGACCAGAGCCTTAAAAGTGGTCATCTACGGTGCAGAGGGTATTGGTAAAAGTACCTTCGCATCACAATTTCCAAATCCACTCTTCTTAGACACAGAGGGTGGTACATCAAGTTTGAATGTCAGAAGAGTTAAATGCGGCCAAGACTGGTCATTCCTTCTATCTTGCGTTGAAGAAGTTATCAAAGATCCTAGCATCTGCAAGACATTAGTTATCGACACTGCTGACTGGGCTGAATCTTTATGCAACAAGTTTGTATGTGAAAAGTATCGTAAATCAAATATCGAAGAGTTCGGTTTTGGTAAGGGATATGTTTACTTGCAAGATGAATTTTCAAAACTTCTAGCATTGCTAAATAAATTAATTGAAATAGGCATCAATGCAGTGATAATTGCTCATGGAAAGCCTAGAAAGTTTGAACTTCCAGAAGAGGCAGGGCAATTCGATCGCTGGGAAATGAAACTAACAAAACAAGTGGCTCCATTGCTTAAGGAATGGTGTGACATGCTTCTATTCTGCAACTATAAGACTTTCGTTGTAACAACTGAAAATAATACCAAGAAGGCTCAAGGCGGCAAGCGTGTGATTTACACAACTCACCATGCCTGCTGGGACGCTAAGAACAGATACGGCTTACCTGATGAGATTGATTTAGACTTCAAAGCTATTGCTCACCTATTTGCCCCTAAATCGCCCGTAAAGCCCGTAATTTCGCAGGATAAGACTGAGTCCGAATTACTTTCAAAGGTTAAGGAATTAATCAAAAATTCGGGCGTTTCTGAAGCAGATGTTGAAGGTGTGGTTACTGCAAAAGGCCACTACACAAAAGACCAGCATCTAGCTGATTACAAAGAAGATTTCTTGGCTCGCTGGATCATTCCAAACTTCAAGAAAATCGTCGAGATGATAAACAAAAACAAATCCACAGGAGGTAATAATTAATGGATAACAAGAATATGGAAATTGGATGGGAAGATACCATTCAAGAAGATGGACAAGAGTTCGTACTTTTAGAAGAAGGAGACTATAACTTCACAGTTACTAACTTTGAACGTGGTAGATTCCCTGGCGGACAAAAGATCCCAGCTTGCAATAAGGCAACAATCACAGTTCAAATCGCAGCCAAAGAAGGTCTTGCTGTAATTAAATTCGATTTACTTCTTTACAGAAGTGTTGAATGGCGCATCTCTTCATTCTTCCGCTGCATCGGTCAAAAGAAACATGGCGAGAAGCTTACCATGAACTGGAACACTGTTATTGGTAGCGTTGGTCGTGCTCATGTTACAAAGAGAAAATACACAAACAACTACGGTGAAGAAAAGACTGTTAATGATATTGGAAGATTCATTGACTACGATCCTAAATTCTTTGAGGGAACTACTGCTCAAATGGTAGATATCTCAGAGGTAGACTTACCTTTTTAGCGTAAGAGGTGACTATTATGGATTTAAGACCGTATCAAAATGAAGCGGTTTTAGCCATCGAAAACGAATGGTCAAAAGGTAATAAGAAAACTTTATTAGTTCTTCCTACAGGCTGTCATGCAAGGGGTGAGCAATTGCTCCTTGCTGATGGTCGATTTGCTTTTGTTGAAGATATAGAAGTCGGAGACAGATTACTCGGTAGTGATGGAAAAGCTAGAACCGTATTAAATACAAATCATGGGGTTGGCCCTATTTATATGGTTACTCCAATCAAGGGTAAATCATTCTTTGTTACAGGAGACCATAAACTAACATTGGTGAGAATCAATGAAAGAAAAAAACCTAAACATCCTTGTGAGATGCATGGTGGTGAAATAGTAGATGTTACTGTTGAAGAATGGCTTTCTTGGTCGAAGAACAAAAAGAGTTTATATAAACTATTCAGAAGCAATGAAATAAAGGAATTTCCTGATTATCATTGTAGCATTAATCAAAAAAACATGATAGATCCTTACTTTTTAGGCGTTCTCCTTGGTGATGGATCCATGCTAAATGAAATTAATGTTACTACAATGGATGAAGAAGTTGTCGACGAGATTAAAAAGCAGGCAGAACTGTATGGTTTAAATTTGAGAACAGAACCTGCTGGTAAAGCATCCACATATCATTTCATAAATTCAAATGGCAGAAATGCCCTTAGAAAAAAACTCCAAATGAATGGCTTATATGGCTTGAAATGCGATGAGAAACATGTCCCATACGATTATAAGTGTGCTGATATTGAAACAAGATTACAGGTTATCGCTGGTCTTATTGATACCGATGGAAGCTACACAGATAAATGTTACGATTTCATATCAAAATCTAGAAAATTGGCTGAGGATTTAGCATTTATGTGCAAATCAGTTGGATTAGCTGCAAATGTGAGAGCCTGCCTTAAGTCTAGCCAATCAAAAATACCTCATGAATATTTCAGGGTTTGCGTAAGTGGAAATATCGATAAGATTCCATGCAGAGTCGCTCATAAGAAAGCTCATAAAAGAATGCTTAATAAATCAGTGCTAAGAACTGGTTTCACTATCTCTCCACATTGTGAAGGTGATTATTTTGGTTTCACTGTTGATGGCGATAATAGATATCTTATGAATGATTTCACAATCACTCATAATTGCGGGAAAACGATAGTATTTTCAAAGGTTGTAGAGAATGAAGTTGATAAGGGCGAAAAGGCTCTTATTCTTGCACATAGAGGAGAATTATTGGACCAAGCATCTGATAAGCTTTACAAGACAACAGGATTGAAATCTTCGCTTGAAAAGGCAGAGTCAACAAGTATTGGAAGCAATAATAGAGTAACTGTCGCCTCAGTTCAAACACTATCGCAAGATACAAGGCTTAAGAGGTTTAAGAAGGATGCCTTTGATGTAATCGTAGTTGATGAAGCTCATCACGCTATGAGTGAAACATATCAAAGAGTTTTAAATTATTTCGATTCTGCAAAGGTGCTAGGTGTTACAGCAACTCCTGATAGAGCAGATCAAAAAAGCTTAGGCCAGTTCTTCAATAGCAAAGCTTATGAATACACAATGCACCAAGCGGTCAAAGATGGTTATTTATGTCCAATAAAGGCCCAGATGATTCCTCTTGAATTGGATATAAGAAATGTAGGTCTTGCTAATGGTGACTATTCCGCTGGAGAAATCAGCACATCACTTGAGCCATATCTAAATCAAATAGCGCTTGAGATGCTCAATTACTGCAAAGGAAGAAAGACTGTTGTATTTTTGCCATTAGTTAAAACCTCTCAGAAGTTCTGTGAATTGTTAAATGTTCATGGACTTAATGCTGTTGAGGTAAATGGAAATTCAAAAGATAGAGAACAAATCTTAGCCGATTTCGAAGCAGGGGAATATGACGTTCTTTGCAACTCAATGCTTTTGACTGAAGGATGGGATTGTCCTGCAGTGGATACGATTGTTGTTTTAAGACCTACTAAGGTTAGAAGTTTATATCAGCAAATGGTAGGACGTGGCATGCGTTTATCTCCAGGAAAGAAGGAGTTATTGCTTCTCGATTTCCTTTGGATGACGGAACGCCACGACTTATGCAGACCATCAGCAATTATCTCCAAGAATGAAGATATAGCCAAACGCATCGACAAAATGATGATGAACAATGAGTCTGGTATCAATTTGCTTGAGGCTGAAGAACAGGCTGGAAAAGATATCGTTCAGGAAAGAGAAGATGCACTTGCACGTCAGCTTGCAGATATGAAGAAACGCAAAAGAAAGCTCGTTGATCCTCTTCAATATGCAATGTCAATCGCTGCTGAGGATTTAGCAGATTACGAGCCTACATTTGCCTGGGAATATGGCCCTATCACTGATGGCCAAAGGTCAAAACTTGAGAAGCTTGGAATCAATCCAGATGAGATTGAGAACTGTGGCAAGGCATCGCTTTTAATTACGAAGTTAATCAACCGTATAGATGCTGGGCTTTCTACTCCAAAACAAATCCGAGCACTTGAAAAATATGGATTCTACCATGTTGGTGAGTGGAGCTTCGAAGCTGCCAGCAAGATGATCTCTAGAATCGCAGCCAATAACTGGCTTGTGCCTTTTGGAATCGATGCAAAGACTTATCAACCAGCTTAAAAGGAGATGATGGTTAATGGAAAAAGATAATATTTTAGAAGCACTTAATTACATATCTGCATCAAGTCTAAACTATCAGGAATGGATAAACGTGGGGATGGCTCTCAAAAGCGAGGGCTATCCTTGCTCCATTTGGGATGCTTGGAGTGCCAAGGATGCAGCTAGATATAAGGCTGGCGAATGCGAAAGAAAGTGGGCTGGATTCAATGGCTCAGCAAATCCTGTAACTGGCGGAACGATCGTACAAATGGCCAAGAGCAATGGCTTTGTTTTTTCGCATTTCGAAGGCGATGGCTGCATGGAGTGGGATGATGTCATCGAATATGACGGCGATGGTTCCACATTGGAAATCAAGAAGGTTGAAAAACCAACTGAACAGCTTATTAGATATCTTGAAACTTTATTTAACGGCGATGAGCATGTCGGTTATGTGACTAATGATGTGTGGCAGGACTCCGATGGGAAATATCTACCATCAAAAGGTGTATATGATAGAACTGCAGGCGAACTCATAGAATCACTTAAAAAGTATCCAGAAGATTTGGGTGCGACTATAGGTGACTGGAAAGAGGAATGCGGCGCTTGGATTAGGTTCAATCCTGTTAGTGGTGGAGTCAAGAATGAGAATGTCACCAGATTTGATTTTGCATTGGTCGAATCTGATGATATGCCATTGGCTGAGCAAGATGCCTTGTACCGAAAGTTTGAGTTGCCAATAGCAGCTCTTGTTTACAGTGGTGGTAAATCTATCCATGCCATTGTAAGAGTTGAAGCGAAGGACCAGGAAGAATACCGCAAAAGAGTCGATTTTCTTTATGATTTCTTAGAAAAACATGGACTTAAGATCGATAAACAAAATCGCAATCCATCAAGATTGTCCCGTATGCCTGGAGTCACTAGAAACGGTAAACAGCAAACTTTGCTTGCCACTAATATCGGCCGTAAATCATGGATTGATTGGCTTGATTATGTGGAAGGAGCAAACGATGAGCTTCCAGAGCTTACTGTTCTTTCAAAGGAATTGTTAGATCATCCTCCAGTATTGCCTGAAGAGCTGATAGAAGGCGTTCTCAGATGCGGCCATAAAATGCTCATTTCTGGTAGTTCCAAAGCTGGCAAGAGTTATCTTTTGATGGAGCTGTGTGTGGCTTTATCTGAAGGGATAATGTGGGTTAATAGATTCAAATGCAAGAAATCCAAGGTTTTATACGTGAATTTGGAAATTGATCCAGCATCGTGCATTAATCGTTTTATAGAGATCTATAAGGCAATGAAACTCAAGCCAAAACATAGCGAAGATATCGTCATTTGGAATTTGAGGGGACACGCTATCCCATTAGATAAGCTGGTGCCAAAACTATTAAGAAGAGTAGCCAATCAGCACTTTGATGCAATCATCATAGATCCTATTTATAAGGTCATAACAGGTGATGAGAACAATGCTTCAGAGATGGGGCAATTCTGCAATCAATTTGACAAGATATGCGCTGAAACTGGATGTGCTTCCATTTATTGCCATCACCATTCAAAGGGTGCTCAAGGCTTCAAGAAGGCCATTGACAGAGCCAGTGGAAGCGGCGTTTTTGCACGTGATCCAGATGCTCAGCTTGACCTTATTCAGTTGGATACTGATGAGGAATTCATGCTTAAGAATGCTGACAATCCGAACTCATCCGCATGGAGAATTGAATGCTCTTTGCGTGAGTTTGAGAACTTCAAGCCTGTGAATCTATGGTTCGATTATCCGCTCCATAAAGCCGACACAGCAGGTGTTTTGAACACTGTTTCAGCAGAAGGAAGCATGGAGGCAAACCTCGCCAAATCAGGCAAAAGGAAGTCTACTCCAGAGTCAAGAAAAGAGGAATTTGACAATGCTTTCGATGCCCTTTTAGGAACAGGAAATTGTGTCCCAGCAAAGGACTTAGCTGAGTATTTAGACATAGCTGAAAGGACCTTAAGAGACAGACTTAAAGAGCTGGAAGAAGATTACCACTATGCGAAAGGGAAGGTGTATAGAAATGGAAAATAACCAATTTGACATTGCTAAAATAGTCCTTAAAACAGCATGTATTATTTGTGGCAGAAAGGGAAAAATCTCCTATCCGCCAAAATTGACGGCAGAAAGGGAAAATTCCCTATGTGTAAAACGGGGCGAAAAGGCCTTATATATAGGTAACGTTGCCGTTACTGCTGACGCACATGTTTGTAGGATAGGGCTTGAGAGCCTGCCCTATCCCAAACAAATGTGCATCACCAGCAGCACCCGCCTTTCTGTCAAAAAGAACACTAAAGAAAATTTGGAGGTGATTCTGTGAAGATATTTTTACTTCTAGATCCGCCAACCGCAACAGCTCAGGAGAGAAAGGTTAGGGTGGTGCATAATAAGCCTATCTTCTATCAGCCTGAGAAATTAAAGGAAGCCAAAAAAATACTGTCTCAACATTTAGCACCATTCAAACCTGAGGTTCCATTTGTTGGTCCTGTGGAGCTTCATGTATCGTGGATGTTCCTTAGAGGCAAAAGACATAAGCACAAAGAGTGGAGAGTCACAAAGCCTGATACCGATAATCTTCAGAAGATGCTAAAAGACGTAATGACTGACTTGGGCTTTTGGAAAGATGATGCGCAGGTAGTGAAAGAGCATGTGGAGAAGATATGGTCAGATGAGCCAACTGGCATCAGCATTGAGATTATCGAGCTCGGAAAGATAAAGGAGGATGAATGTGATGGATAAGAAAACTTATTTATGTAGGTATCACAACCTGCTTGAGAAAATTGAAAAGAAACAAGAGTACATCAACTTCTGCCATGAGAGAGCTGATGCTATTCCTGGAATGTCCTATGGAGATAGAACCAATAACCCTAGCCGCAGCAATGAAGCTCCTTTCGTCAAGTGGATATACAAAGCAGTTGAGGCTGAGGAAGAGTTAAAGCAGCTTGAAGAGAAAGCAAAGCAAACAAAGATGGAAATCGAGACTGTCATCGCTAGCCTTGAGGATGAGACTTTGCAGATGATTCTCATTTACCGATACATAGACTGGCTGGCTTGGAGCGAAATCGCCACTAAGGTTTACTATTCTGATAAGACTGTTAGAAGAAAACATGACATTGCAATAGAGCAATTAAAAATGACCAACGATGACCAGCGATGACCAGCCATGTCCGGTAGTTCCGAAGGCTTAATGGTGATATGATATAATCAGGCGAAAGCAACAGATGATGAATAGGTCAACAGCTCAAACTGCTGGCCTTTTTTCATGAATGGAAGGAAGGTGATTTCAATGAGACGCAAAGATGTTTATGAAACTTGGGAAGAAACTGGCGAATTAAACAAGGTTCTGGCTTTCATCAAAGAGTGTGCTTCGAATTTGGTGACTCAAAGAGAAATGTGTGAATATCTTGGCATCAGTGAAGTGTGCTTCTCGAATATGAAAAAGAAACATCCCGAGCTTCAAAAACTTATGGATGATGCAAGACTTGATCTAAAGAACAAATTAGTCAATGCGATGGTAAAGAAGGCGCTAGGTTTTGAGATTGTCGAAGAAGAGCAATATATCGAAGATGCCGGCAAAGGTGAGAAACAAAAGAGAAAGATCCATAGAACTAAGAAACAGGTTCCACCAGATTACAAATCTATCGTTTATTTGCTAACTAAGAAGTTCGGTAAAGAGTTCAGTGAGCGATATGAGGAAATAATGCTGGCTGAGAAGAAATTAGAGCAGGCGAAGGAGGTATGGGAAAATGAAAACAATAAGCAACAAGCTGAACTTGATTCAGATGAATATTGATGATTTGGTACTTTATGAGAATAACCCTAGAAACAATGACAAGGCAGTAGATGCAGTTGCTGCTTCGATAAATTCATTCGGTTTTAAGGTTCCAATCATCATTGATAAAAACAATGTGGTCGTATGTGGTCATACAAGAGTCAAGGCGAGCAAGAAATTAGGAATGACTGAGGTTCCCTGTATAGTTGCCGATGACTTGAATGAAGAGCAAATAAAGGCATTCCGTTTGGCTGATAACAAAGTCAGTGAATTGGCTGAATGGGATATGGATAAACTCGCAGAGGAATTAAAGTTGATCGATATGGATATGCTTCAATTCGGATTCGAGGACTTAGAAAGCTCTCTTGAAAGAGACGTGCTTGAAGATGAATTCGATGAAGAGGAAGAATTGCCAGTCAACCCATATTCAAAGAAAGGCGATATCTTCATCTTAGGTAAACACAGATTGATGTGCGGAGATTCAACCATCAAGGAAGATGTCGATAAATTAACCGATGGCAGGGAAGCAGATATGATCTTCACCGATCCACCATACAACGTCGATTATGAAGGTGGAGTCGATGACAATGGCTCTAAGATGAAGATTCAAAACGATAAGCAATCAGATGAAGATTTCAAAGAATTCTTACAGAAGGCATTTAACAACATGGCACTTCACTGCAAGAAAGGTGGAGCTATCTATTGTTGCCATGCGGATACTGAAGGGCTTAATTTTAGAACTGCATTCATTAACGCCGGCTTCAAATTATCTGAATGTTTGGTTTGGGTAAAAAATTCTCTTGTGTTAGGACGTCAGGATTATCATTGGCGCCATGAAGCAATCCTCTATGGATGGAGGGAAGGGGCAAGCCATTATTTTGTTGACGACCGCTCACAGGACACAGTCTGGGAATATAACAAGCCAAAGGTCAATGATCTGCATCCGACAATGAAGCCACTTGAACTAGTCGGCAAAGCAATCAAGAACTCAAGCAAGAAGGGTGAATTGGTCCTTGATTTGTTTGGTGGTTCTGGTTCAACGATGATAGCCTCAGAGCAAATTGATAGAAGCGCAATGCTTATGGAATTAGATGAAAAATATGTCGATGTGATAGTTAAGAGATACTTAAGATTCGTCCAAAGTTACGATAACTGCTACCTTTTGAGAGATGGTGAAACTATAGCTCTTAAAGATATTCCTGATTATCACATCGATTTTGAAACGCTTTAATTTTATTAAATTTTGAAAAATTAAGCAAAAAAACGGAGGAAAATATGAAAATTTTAACAAGTGAAGCGGTATTTAGAGGACATCCAGATAAAATCTGCGACCAGATTTCTGATGCCATTTTAGCTGCCTGCCTTGAGCAAGATAAGAACTCTAGAGTAGCAATTGAAACTTTAATCAAGAACCATTTAGTCGTAATTGCTGGAGAGGTCACAACTAAGGCTGAGGTCAATTACAAAAGAGTTGCATTAGAGGTTCTTGCATCATTAGGATACGAAGATTTAAAAGACTTCAAGTTCACAATTGAAGTATCCAAGCAAAGCCCTGACATCGCTCTAGGTGTTGATAAGGACGGAGCTGGTGACCAAGGAATCATGTATGGCTATGCGTGCAGCGATTGCAAGGAACTTATGCCACTTCCTATCCTATTTGCTCGAAGAATTGCAATCGAGATGGATTATCTTACATCTGGGTTAAGAGATTTATTTGGTGCCGATGGTAAGTGCCAAGTTTCAGTTGAATATGATGATAACGACAAACCTAGAAGAATTGATACTATTGTTGTTTCTCAACAAACAACTAAGGGTTTAGATAGAACCTTCTACACAAAGTTCATCATTAAGAATTGCATCTTCAAAGTCTTACCTCTTGGAATGATTGATGAAAGAACAAAGATTCTAATCAATCCAACTGGAGAGTTCGTTGAAGGTGGTGCTTATGCCGACTGTGGCTTAACTGGTAGAAAGATTATCTGTGATACTTATGGTGGTTTAGGTAGACATGGTGGCGGAGCCTTCTCGGGCAAAGATGCAACTAAGGTTGATAGACTTGGAGCCTATTATGCTAGATATGTTGCAAAGAACATAGTTGCTGCTAAGTTAGCAAAGAAATGTGAAGTTCAAGTTGCATATGCAATTGGAGTCGATAAGCCGGTCTCAGTCAACATTGATACCTTTGGCACAGGTATTTATTCTGATAATCAAATCAAAGAAGCAGTCTTAAAGCTATTTAACTTCACACCAAAGGCAATGAGAACTGAAATCATAAAGGATGATGTTTCTTTTAAATCTTTAGCTGAGTATGGTCACATTGGTAGAGAAGACATTGATGTTCCTTGGGAGAAAACCAACAAGGCTTATGTTCTCAAGGTCTATTGCTTAGATAAGTATGGCAAGTAGTTATGATGTAATTCGAAAGTTCTATAAGTCCGACAAATGGAAAATAGCAAGAGCTATAAAGATTGCATCAGCTGGTGGAAGGTGTGAGAAGTGCGGTGCCATTGGTACTGAAGTTCATCACATCATCCATCTGACTCCTGAAAACATAAACGATCCTAGCATCACTGTTAATCAAGAAAACCTTATGCTTCTTTGCAATGAATGTCATAACAAGGAACATGGTAGGTTCTGCGACAAGAAAGATTATGGTTTTGATTCTGATGGGAACATGGTGAGGAAATAGCCCCTCCCCGGTCTTAATTTCCAATATCTCGAAGGGTACCGCACGGGGGGACCTCCAATATGCGTGGCCTCAATTTTTAGGTTTTTCATAATTTCCAAAAATGCCGATAAATACTGGTTTATTGACTTGCTATAGTGCTTGAAAAGAGTGATATATATAGTACCGAAAGGTAAGGAGAAATGACTATGGGAAACTTTATAAAATACAATAGACACCCTGAGGGTAAGAATGTTAAAGACTGTGTCATTAGAGCAATTTCAACAGCATTCAATAAAAACTATCTTGAAACAAGAAAAGAGTGCAATCTGGCAAAAAGAGAACTTGGATATGAATCTTACACAGATCACGATTTCATCTATGATTATTTGAAGAAATGTGAAATTTTAAAATTCAAAGCAACCAAAGGAGAAGCAAGATACAAACTTTGCGAATTTGCAAATGACCACCCACGAGGTTCTTACATCGTAAAGGTAAGACATCATGTGGTAGCTGTTGTTGAAGGAGTAGTTCTTGATACATGGGACTCAACCTACTTAACGGTTTATACAGCCTGGAAGATTAATCCAGATATGACTCTTGAAGAACTCAACATCGATAAAACCAAAGCAGAAACAAAGAGAAAGAAAGTGTTCTTTTAAAGTGGAATTGATAAAGAGAGTAAGTAAACATGAGATTTAACAAAGGAGATATTGAAGATGGCTAAGAAAACAGTTGAAGAATTAAAAGCTGAACTTAAAGAAATCTGTGAAAAGACAAACACTAGGCTTTCTGGCATGGAGTTCCTTGTTGATTACTACATCAAGTCACTAGGCTGGGGAGAAGCCGAAGCTTATGAATATGCGATTGAGTTATTCCATAACGGAACGATTACACAGATCAAGCTTATCGGGAAGGACGGCGAGGAGATATGATGAGACCAAACATTGAGCGATTAAGAAAACAGTATCCTGGAGGAATGAGGGTTGAACTTGTAAGAATGGATGACGTTCAAGCACCGCCTGCTGGAACTAAAGGAACTGTTATAGGTGTTGATGATATTGGTTCCATCATGGTTGACTGGGACAATGGGAGCTCACTAAATGTGATAATCGGTGAGGACATTATAAAGCCACTTAAAATATGCACCATCGCTTATGGACATAGAAGAGAGTGGAATTCTGCTAACGAGGCTATCACTTTCTTTCTAGAATGCATTTACTGCTCAGAAGGTTCAGAAAGAGAAAGATACGAAACCGTCATTACTAAATTGAAGCAAGGCTTACTTGAGTGCTCTGATGAATAGTTTTAGGAAGGACAACCGATATGAATAAGAAGAAAGAGAAGTGCTGCATTTGTGGCAAGTTAATTAAGGGTTATGGCAATGAAGCATATCCGGTAAAGAACGGAAGATGCTGCGATGAATGCAATATGAAGAAGGTCATTCCAGCTAGGTTTTGGATGCTTAATGCTGCTCTTGATGAAGTAAGGAAAGAAGATAAATAGAATACACGCTGTATTTGGCGCATAAGAGGCTCCACGTGGGCTTCTTTTAAGTTGTACGGTAAATTGTTCAACTAAGCGTAAAAACGCAAAATAACGCAAATTTGAAAGGAGGATAAAACAATGAAAGATTATGAAGTTTTAATGGAATATGATGAATTTAAAAGCATTTACAAGAATTCAGATGCTAATAAGTTAAGGCTTTGCGACGACCTCTTTTCTAAGGCGGCGTTCTTAAAGGTGCAATTAAAAGATCTAGAGAATCAAATCAAGAAAGAAGGAAGCATTCAAAGATCCAACAAGGGTAATACGAGAGTCACGATGGCTTACAAGACTTACCTTCAAACAGTAGGTGTTTACCAAAATGTGCTCAAGTCTATCGATAAGATTATGGATGGAAACGATGAAGATACTGATGACGCCTTTGACGAATTCATGAAGAAGGTGGATACATAATGAATTATCTTCTTGAGTATTATTCGAAAATTAAGAATGGTGAGATCATTGTTGGCAAGGAACTAATGACTGTTCTTGATGGTTTAGTAGCTGATTTATCCAATCCTAAATACATATACGATGAGAAGCCAGGACAACTTAGAATTGATTTCATCGAGACATTCTGCAAGCACACAAAGTCGCCTTTCAATGGTCAGCCATTCCTTTTGGAATTATGGGAGAAGACAATGCTTCAAGTTGCCTATGGCTTTAAGTACAAAGACACAGGTTTAAGGCGATTCAATGAATGTTTGCTTCTTATTGCTCGTAAGAATGGTAAGACAACATTTGTTGCTGGTATTGATTTAGCTGAGTTCTTTTTGTCTCAAGGCGGAGTTGATATCGTTTGTGCTTCAAATACCAATGACCAAGCATCAATTCTTTTTGAAGAGATAAACAATATGAGAGAACAGTCGAAAGCCTTATCTAAAGCCAATAGAAGTAAGAAGAATATCTTCTATATCTACTCACCAAGGAATAAAAACAAGATTAAGAAACTATCCGGTCAATCTAGAAACCTTGATGGATACAACATAGAGGTTGGGTGTATCGATGAAGTTCATCAAATGACTGACTCAAAGGTCTATGATGCTATCAAACAATCTCAATCAACAAAAGAAGAACCACTGATTTTCATTATCACGACTGAGGGTAATGTTGTAGGTGGTTTTTTAGATAAGAAGCTCGAGTACTGCAGAAAGATGATAAAGGGTGAAATCACTGATGAAAGAGTTCTTCCTTGGCTTTATACACAAGATAGCGAGAAAGAGATCTACCTTGATAAATCAACTTGGCAGAAGTCGAATCCATCTCTAGGGAAGGTCAAGACAGTGCATTACCTTGAAGACATCATGAACAAGTCCAAAAACGATCTATCGACAAGGCTTACGATGCTCTGCAAGGACTTTAACATTAAGCAACTTGAATCTGGTACTTGGCTTACATTCGATGAACTCAACAACGAGACTAAGTTTGATATCTCTTATTTAAGGGACTCATACGCAGTGGCTGGTGTTGATTTATCAGCTACTACCGATTTGACTGCAGCGGTTATGGCTGTGGTAAAAGATGGAAAGAAGTACGTGGTTCCGCATTTCTTTATGCCTAGCGATGTTCTTCAAAAGAGAATGGAAGAGGACTCAGTCCCTTATGACATTTGGGTTAAGAAAGGCTTCATAACACTTACTGAAGGTAGCAAGAACGATTTTTCACTCGTTACTCAATGGTTCCTTCATATGGTACGAGACTATGACATAAGACCTTTATGGGTTGGATATGATCCTTGGAACTCTCAGTATTGGGTTGATGAGATGGAAGAGTCAGGTTTCACTTTGGAGAAGATAAGACAAGGCGTTTATACCTTATCAGAACCGATGAAGCAACTTGAAGCAGATATCAAGAACAAGGATGTCATCTACGACAATAACCCAATACTTAAGTGGTGCCTTGCCAATACCCAAGCCAAGGTCGATATCAACGGAAACATACAGCCGTGCAAGCTGAACTCAAAATACAAGCGAATTGACGGAGCAGTTGCTCTTATCATCGCATACGCCGTTTTGAATAGGTACATAAAAGAGTATGAGAACATGCAAAGCTAGAAAGGAGGCAATCATTCATGGGAATTTTTACTAGAAAGAAGAAAACAGCTAGTCCTGTATCTGGATTTAAAGTGGTTCATGATATGAGGCTTCCTTTGGTTCCTTTTGGTAACAACATAATGAAGTCTGATGTCGTCATGATTTGTGTCGATAGAATCGCTTCTCAATGTGCAAAGCTAAAAGGAAGATACATAAAAGTTGATGAGAATGGTGTTCAAACTGAGAAAAATGGTGATATTTCTTACATTTTAAAAAGAAAACCGAATGAAATCATGTCTCCTTATCAGTTTCTTTATAAGGTGGTTTCATTGCTTTTGCTTAATGACAATGCATTCATATATCCACTTTATGACAAACAAGATTTAACCCTTAAAGGCATCTATCCTTTGAACCCTTCAACAGTTGAGCCTATCGAATATTCTGATGGAAGCCATACCTACAAGTTCTATTTTGAGGATGGACAGGTTTATGAGATTCCATGTGAGAACATCATACATTTAAGAAGGTTCTATACGAAGAATGATTTCTTTGGTGGCAACAATTCTAACTCTGAACATGATGCCTTGCTAAAGACAGTAAAGATTAACGATGCCTTGCTTCAAGGAGTGGAAGCTGCTATGGAGTCGTCCTTCCAGGTCAAAGGTATCCTCAAGATTAATGGAATGCTAAAGGAAGCCGATAAGAACAAGCAGATTGAAGAATTCACAAGAGCGGTCAAAGAAGCAACAACTAATAACACATCAATAATTCCAATGGATGCAAAGGCTGATTACACACCACTTTCAATAGATCCAAAGATGATAGATGAGCCAACACTTAAGTTCGTGCAATCTAAGATTATGGGTTATTTTGGTGTGAGTGAGCCAATCTTCAACAATTCATACAATGAAGATGAATATAACTCTTTTTACGAATCAACGATTGAGCCCTTGGCTATTCAGCTAAGCGAGGCTTTCTCTTTAGGCTTGCTCACGACTAATCAGCTTGAACGTGGTGAGGAAATCATATTCTTTTCTGAAAGGCTTCAATATGCATCCTGGAACACCAAGGTTGGGGCAATTGAGAAACTTATGGGACTTGGCATTATGTCGCTTAATGAATCACGTAACCTTTTAGGCTTAG
>CAVBGZ010000044.1:0-17898 GCA_963595075.1 Waltera intestinalis | reverse complement strand
AAAAGTGGGTTTGAACCTGTATTAGAAAAAATTTATACAATTATTGAGCAAGCTTAGCCTTGCTCTCTTTTATTATTAAAAACAGCTTGAGATTATAAATTCTCAAGCTGTTTGATCCATAGATTTTTTGAGGCATCACTTGGCATTCTCCAATCCCCTCTAGGAGAGAAACAGATAGATCCAACTTTGACACCATCTGGCATGCAATTTCTTTTAAATTGTTGTGTAAAAAATCTGGCATAGAATGTTTTTATTGCTTTTTTTATGACTTCTTTATCTATGTTACTAAATGCTAGGCAAGCTAAATCATATATCTTTTTAGGGTTGTCATGAAATCTCAACATTTGATAGAGGAAGAAATCATGTAGATCATAGGATCCTAGAACTTCTTCTGTTTTTTGAGCAATTTTTCCATTTTGATCAGGTGGTAATAATTCTGGCGAAACGGGTGTATCACATATATCGATTAATACATCATGTAGATCATTCTCTTTAAGTGCAACACTTTCAACAATATAACGAACTAATGTTTTTGGAACACTCGCATTCACCGCATACATGCTCATATGATCGCCGTTATATGTACACCAACCTAATGCTAATTCACTTAAATCACCTGTTCCAACAACAATTGCATTGTAACTATTTGATAAGTCCATTAATATTTGAGTTCTTTCTCTAGCTTGAGAATTCTCATATGTAATATTATGCACATTTGAGTCATGATGAATATCTTTAAAGTGTTGATTAACACCATCTACAATACTAATTTCTTCACTGGAAACATGTAATAAATCCATAAGTATTTGTGCGTTGGATTTTGTACGATTGGTAGTTCCAAAACCGGGCATTGTTATAGCGTGAATTCCTTTAGAGTCATATTTACATATTTTAAAAGCTTCTGCGCATACAAGAAGAGCTAATGTGGAATCTAATCCTCCACTGATGCCAATAACGACATCTTTACAATGTATTTTCTTTAATCGAGTCGCAAGTCCTGTTGCTTGAATATGTAAAATTTCTTGGCAACGATTGATTCTTTCATCTTTATTTGAAGGAACAAATGGATATGGATTAATCACTCGATTTAGTTGAATATCTTTGTCTGGATTTGAAGTGAAATAAACATGTTGGTAAGGGGTATGAATGTTATCTTGCATACTTGTTTTAAAATGGATTCGATCATGGTTTAAATGATCTAAATCAATTTCTCCATAGATGATTTTATCTTCGGTTGTTTCATTGATTAAATTTCCGTTTTCACAAATTAAGTTGTGTCCACTAAAAACTAAATCGCTTGAACTTTCACTTGGTCCAGCACTTGCATAAATATATGCTGAATATGTCTTTGCACTCTGATTTAACACTAGATTTTTTCGATAGTTCTTTTTTGCGATAACTTCATTTGAAGCACTTAGGTTACACAATACATTTGCACCGGCTAAAGCATGTAAACTACTTGTTGGAATAGTTACCCATAAGTCCTCACAGATCTCTACACCAATTTTTGCTTTTGTAGATGTATCTTCAAAGATGATATGATTTGAAACGGGAATGCCATTTACTGTTTCATTCTTTTCTAATTCTTCACCACTAGAGAACCATCGGGTTTCATAGAATTCGTTATAGCTAGGAATATAGGTTTTTGCTTGAAAGCCTAAAATTTTTCCGTTAAAACAAATTGCGGCACAATTGTATAATTTATTCTTGATTTGCAAAGGTAATCCAAGAATTACTACAACGTTTTTAGGCATTTCTTTAATAATTTCATAGAGAACGTTCTTTGATTCTTCTAATAGGGAACTTTCATAAAATAGGTCCTGACAAGTATAACCAGTGATACATAGTTCAGGAAATACTACAAGTTGTGTATCTTTTTGAATTTCTGAAAGACAATTCAATATTTCTTCTTTATTTTCGTATGGGCTTGCGATATGTACTTCTGGTGTACAAGCAGCCACTTTATAATATGAATAACGACGCATAAAATTCCTCATTTCTTCTAGAGAATTATAACAAAAAAGGAGCCCTATTTGTAGGGCTCTTGATTTAGTTTTGACTTAATTCGTGTAAACGATCACCATATGTAGATTCATCTGCATTGATTTTTTCGTTTTCAGTAGCGTATTTTTTAACCAAAACACTTGATTTTGCGATAGGTTGTAATGTTCCAGCTCCAGCAACACAACCACCTGGACAAGCCATACCTTCAAGTAGATATCCGTCCAAGCGTCCAGCTTTAGCCATCATAAGCATAGTCTTACAGTTTTTAAGACCTTCAGCAGCTTGTACTTTTACTTCCATATCTGGATGTTCTTTTAGAATTAAATCTTTAACAGCTTTCGCAACACCACCACTAACGGCGAATCCACGTCCAGCATTTGTTGCTTCATTTAATGGATCTGAAACTGTTAATTCATCAAGTTGAATATTTTTGGCTTTAAACATACCCATAACTTCTTCAAAAGTTAAAACAAAATCGATATCACTTCTTATTGTTCTTCGGCTTGCTTCCAACTTTTTAGCGGCACATGGTCCAATGAATACGACTTTAGCGTGTGGTTTTTCTTTCTTAATCAATCGACCTGTTAAAACCATTGGTGTTAATGCCATTGAAATATAGGACTTAAATTGTGGGAATGTTTTCTTAGCCATTACAGACCAGGCAGGACAACAACTTGTTGCCATGAATGGTTGTTTTTCAGGGACTTTATCTAAGAAATCTTCAGCTTCTTCAATCGTACATAAGTCGGCTCCGATTGCAACTTCAACAACGTCGGCAAATCCTAATTCTTTTAAAGCACCTTTGACTTTGTCTGGAGTTACTTTTGGACCAAATTGTCCGACAAAGGCAGGTGCAATTGCAGCAATTACTTCATAGCCTTCTTTCATTGCATAAATCGTTTGGAAAATTTGTCCTTTATCTACGATTGCTCCAAAAGGACAATTGACTAAGCACATTCCGCAGCTTACACATTTATCATAATCGATATCAGCATGTCCATCTTCATCACTACTAATCGCATCCATACCACAGCTTGCAGCACAAGGACGTTCAATTTTTGTGATGGCATGGAATGGACAAGCATCCATACATCTACCACATTTAATACATTTTTCTTGATCAATCAAGCTTTTTCCGTTCACAATATGAATTGCATCTTTAGGACACACTTCAGTACATTGGTGAGCTAAGCAACCTTGACAAGCATTTGTAACAAACACCTTTTTTTCTGGGCAGCCATTACATGCGAATTTGATGACGTTGATTAATGGATCATCATAATATTTTTCAGCGATTGCACTTTCTTCAATTCCACTAGACACATTTGAATATTCAGTAATATCACGAACAGGTAATCCAATTCCTAAACGTAATCTTTCAGCTATAATCGCTCTTTCTAAGAAGATACTATCACGATATGTTGATTTTGTTCCTGGTAAAATCTCATAAGGGATTTCCTCTAATCGTTTAGCGTAATCTATATCATCCGAATAAGCCATATCCGCAATCGCACAAAAAACTTGACGACGGATATCTGTAACTGAGTTGTAAACTCCTCTCATATTTCCTCCTTAACTTTTCCTCTTTTTAGACTCATATTTATTATAGCGTATATAAGAAGTTTGTGAAAGTTTTAATTAGTAAAATTTTCTTTCATTAATTTTGAGATAAGTGATATAATACCGTGCGAGGTGAAGAAATTGATTCGAATTGTATGGGATTGGAACGGCACGCTTTTAAATGATGTTGATTTAAGTTATCAATGCATGAATCGACTTTTAGATTTTCATGGTTTACCTTTATTAGAGGGGATTGAACAATATCGAGATGTTTTTGAATTTCCAGTTGAAAATTATTATCGTACAGTTGGCTTTGATTTTAATAAAACACCTTTTCCTGTTTTAGCCCAAAGATATATGGATGATTACCAAGATAAGAGTTATTCTTGTTCTTTATATCCTGATGTAGTGGATACATTAAAAAGAGCGAAAGAATATGGATTTTACCAAGCTGTTTTATCAGCTAGTCATAGAGATAACTTATTAGCACAAATACGGAATTTACATATGGAAAATAGTTTTGATTCGATTTGGGGAATTGAGGATATTTATGCGACAAGCAAATTAGATATCGCAAAACAATTTAAAAAAATATGTAATACGGATGATGAAGTTTGGTTTGTTGGAGATAGTTTACATGATTTAGAAGTTGCGAGTGATATTGGCGCACAATGTATTTTGGTATCGTCGGGACATCAGAATAAAAAAAGATTGTTATCACAGTTTGATGGAGTTGTTGATCGCCTGGAAGAAAGTTTGGACATTATTTATGGAAGAAATCAGAATTAATTTAAATGATGCGAATCAAAGATTAGATAAATTTTTATTAAAAACTTATCCAAATCTTTCAAAATCTTTGATGTATAAGGCGATTCGAAATAAGAAAATTAAAGTAAATCGAAAGAGATGTGAATTCAATCAACAATTGAAAGAAAATGATACAATCTTGTTATTTTTGCCTCCTGATGTATTAGAAAGAAAGAAAGTGGAAGGTGTTGAATTCTCAAATGCAGAACTCAATATTATTTATGAAGACGAAAACATATTGATAGTAAACAAGCCTTATGGTTTATTGTCACAAAGTGATTCAAAAGGAAATCAAGATTGTTTGGTAAAACGAGTGCAGTCTTATCTTTACGAAAAAGGCGAGTATGATCCGAAAAAAGAAAATAGTTTTGCACCAACAATTTGCCATAGATTAGATAGGAATACTACGGGTCTTGTGATTGCTGCAAAAAATGCGAATGCTTTACGTGAAGTAAATCGAGCTATTTCTGAAAGGAAAATCACAAAGAAATATAGGGCAAGAGTTTCTGGATGTTTTGATAAAAAAGATTTTTCGATACATGCATTCATAAGAAAAAATGGAACAAAAGCACTTGTTTCTGATACAAAAAAAGAAGGGTATGTAGAGGCTTTTATGGATTGTCATATTGAAAAGCAATATAGTGATTTTGCAGATTGTATAATCACATTACATACTGGTAGATTTCATCAAATTCGTGCTTTGATGGCACACATCCATCATCCTTTGATTGGGGATATTAAATATGGGTATCGTGGTAAAAAAGAGAATATTCAATTACAAGCATATCAGCTTGTATTTCATTCGATTGATTTACCACTAAAAATAAATAAATTTACATTAGAAAAGATTTAGGAGGATATGAATATGGAAGAATATCGTTATTTATTAGATATTGCCATTATTCTTTTGATGACAAAAGTATTTGGACTTTTTTCTAGACGCTTGCAAATGCCATCTGTTGTAGGTGCATTGGTAGCAGGTATCGTTTTGGGGCCTGCAGTTCTAAATGTGGTACAACCTAGTCAATTGATTAATTCATTGTCGGAGATAGGTGTTATCGTGTTGATGTTTGCAGCTGGATTAGGGACAAGTATTACTGATTTAAAGAAGGCGGGAATTAAAGCTTTCGTAATTGCCTTATTAGGTGTATTGGTACCATTGGGTGTTGGATATGTTGTCGGAAGTTTCTACAATACAAGCCCAGATGCATGGATTGGAAATTTGTTCTTGGGTGTTATTCTAACTGCTACAAGTGTAGGTATTACAGTCGAAACTTTAAAAGAAATGGGCTGTATGTCAACAGATAGTGGAAATGCAATTTTAGCCGCAGCAGTTATTGATGATGTTTTGGGTATTATTTGTTTGACATTAGTATCTGGAATGGCAGATAGTTCTGTAAATATTGGTGTCGTTTTGTTTAAAATTGTATTATTCTTTATTTTCGTTATCGTTGTGGGTGTTATCTTACATAAAATTTTCTCTTGGTGGTTTGATCACGATTCTAGAGGTGGTTTGCAAAGATATTCGATTACATCTTTTGCATTTGCTTTATTGATGGCATTTTGTTCAGAAGCTTTTTTTGGTGTAGCTGATATAACGGGAAGTTTTTGTGCAGGTTTAATTATTTCTGGAACAAGTCAATGTTCCTATGTGACAAAGCGTATTGGGACTTTATCTTATATGTTGATTACGCCTGTCTTTTTTGCAAGTATTGGATTGAAACTTTCTCCAATTTCTTGGAGCTGGACACTTGTTGAACTTGTTGTTGTATTATGTATCGTAGCTGTTCTTACTAAAATTGTTGGATGTGGATTAGGCGCTTTGGTTTGTAAATATAGTATGAAACAATCATTACGTATCGGATGTGGAATGATTAGTCGTGGTGAAGTTGCTTTGATTGTAGCAAATAAAGGAATGGCTTTAGGAATTTTACCAGATTTCTTTGTTACACCCGTTTTATTATGTGTGGTTTTCACAACGGTAATAACGCCGATTTTATTGAAATTCGTTTATAAAAAAGAAGAAAATGATCCTGATTTTCTAGAAGTTGCATAAATTAAGGATTTATTCACATAGAATCTTTATACTAGAGGTATGAAGATTCTTTTTATTGTTTATTTTTTATATAATATCTTATTTTTGCCTATTAGTTTTTCGTCTATTTACGGAATGATTTTTTTAGCGTGTTTATTTTATCAAGACTATAAAACGATGTATATTCATCGTGTTTGGTTTATCTTTTCTTTATTATTTTATCTGTTTTGTAGAGATTTTGTAGAATTTTCAAATGCAATTTTGACTGGACTTTTCTATTTGACTGTTTCTGGAACTATGAAATATTTAAAAAGAGATTGGTTAGGAAGTGCTGATGTTTGTTTTTTAAGTTTTTTTGGGTTCTTTCTTGGCTTTGAAAGAATGTTCATCGCATTAGAAATAAGTGTTATGATTGGTTTTCTTTGGATGGCACTTCTTAAACTACAAAAAAAAGATTGTATATGCCCATATATATCTTGCCTTTGCGTCGGAGTTTATGTGGCTTGGATAAAAGGATATACAATCTTTTATTGGCTATGTAATTTCATGAAATTTTGAAATCTTGTTTCTTCTGGACAAATAAATTCTGAATTATCTATTTTAATTTTATTGCTTTGTAGATACAATCCGTCTTTATTTATTATTTCTCCATACAATGGATCATTTATGATAGGGTGTTTTAAAGATTGGCATTGTACGCGTATTTGATGCTTTCTTCCGGTTTTGATTTCAACTCGAATTAAAGAATACGTGTCAAAATTGAGTATAGTGTTAAATATAGATATACATTTTTTTCCTTTTGGATTTATAATCATTTTTTTTGCGTTATGACGATCTCTGGATATATAAGAAATTATTTCTTTGTTTTTATAGCTAGTGTTTTTACTAACAATAGCTATATATTCTTTTTTAATTTCGTGATTCTCCATTTTTTTATCATAGTAGGATTGAAAGAAAGGGTGCTTACAAAATAATACGAGTCCGCTTGTTTCATAGTCTATACGATGGATGGCTTGAGCCCATAAAGAGTAACCATTTAATTGTAGATATCCATTTACTCTTGCTTGTAAGGTATCTTTTGTATTTCCGTCACTATGAACGAGTAGAAAGCTTGGTTTATTAACGACGAGTAACGTTTTATCTTCATAGATAATATGGACTGGTTCAAAAGATGTTTCGACTGCTTTTTCAGGATAATGAAATTTTATTTGCTTTTTATTTTCATCTATAATTAAATATTTTTTATGATTTTTTGAAATGTTAAAATATTCAAATAATTCTTGAATATTTGTTTTATATGATAAGTAATTTTCGTGTATGTCTTTGATAAATTGATTTTTATTCATAACATAAATAATTTTATGGATTGAAAGAATAATGTCAATAGGTGGTAGTATGCTATAATGAATATATGTTGAAAGAAAAAATGAAAGAACTGTTTAATGGTTATGATGAAATTATATTAAAATGTTTTTGTGGAATTTTTATAGGTATAAGTGTTTCATTATGTGAGGTTATTTTTGGAAAAGGGTTAAATTGGATTTTGTCATTTAGAGAAAATACGGGATCAATCATGCTACTTGGACTTCCTTTTGCAGGATTAGTAATTGTTTTTTTATTTGATCATTGGGGACGAATTTCACGAAAAGGGATGAATTTGGTTTTTGAAGTAGAACAGGGAAAAAGTGAAGTGATACCTCTTAGAATGGCTCCATTTATGATTGTGTCTACTTGGATTACTCATTTATTTGGAGGTAGTGCTGGACGGGAAGGTGTGGCTGTTCAAATTGGGGCCACAATTTCACATTATTTTAGTCGCTATTTTCGATTTAAAAATTCGAGTATCATTTTTATGGTTGCGGGTATGGCAGCTGGATTTGCAGGTCTTTTTGGAACACCAATTACCGCGATATTTTTTGCGTTAGAGGTATTGGTAGCTGGAACATTAAAGTATAAAGCATTGCCTTGTGCTGTTCCTGCAAGCTTTACGGCAGCTTATGTTTCGAGCTTATTTGGTATACATAAAAGTACTTTTTCTGTTTCTTGTGACTATTTATTAACTTCAGAATTTGGTGTTAAATTAATTGTGCTAGGATTTGTATTTGGTATAGTTGGTGGTGCTTTTGCCTTTTGTTTGAAGAGTGCTAAACATTGTACACAAAAAGTTTTTACGAATCCATATAAAAGAATCTTTGTGGTTGGATTCATTGTCGCTATTCTTTTGTTTTTCTTAGGACAATGCCGTTATTCTGGTGTAGGTGAGAATTTAATTGTTCTTGCTTTTTCAAAAGGTACAATTTATACGTACGATTGGATATTGAAATTTGCTCTTACAATATGTACTTTGTCAGCTGGATTTCAAGGTGGAGAAGTAACACCATTGTTTTCTATTGGAACTTGTTTAGGCTTTATTTTAGGTCCGTTATTAGGACTTGATCCTTTATTTGCCGCTGCGATGGGTTATGTTTGTGTGTTTGGATCTGCAACAAATACTTTTTTAGCTCCTATTGCGATTGGGCTAGAGGTTTTTGGATATGCATTATTTCCTTATTTCTTTATTGTTTGTTCGGTTGGGTATATTGTAAATAAAAATGAATCGATTTACGCTTTACAAAGACAAGTCTAAGAATGATTTGTCTTTTCTTTATAAAAGTGAAAACGCATACAAATTTGCGAAAAAGGTATTTATTTTATTCATAAAAGTGGTATACTTTAACTAACAAAAGTATTGTTTTAGGAGGATGTATATGGAACAAAATAATATGCTCGCAATGATTTTAGCGGGTGGTAGAGGTACGCGTCTTTTAGATTTGACTAAAAAGAATGCTAAACCTGCAGTTTATTTTGGTGGTAAATACCGAATTATTGATTTTCCTTTGAGTAACTGTGCCAATTCAGATATTAATATTGTCGGTGTTTTAACACAATATGAATCTGTTGAGCTAAATGCCTATGCTGGTCGTGGACAAACATGGGGTCTTGATTCTCGTGGAAGCGGTGTTTATGTTTTACCACCACGTGAAAAGGATGGAACAAAATTTGATGTTTATCAGGGTACAGCGGATGCGATTACGCAAAATATTGATTTTATTGATAAGTTTGATCCTGAGTATGTATTGATTTTATCTGGTGATCATATTTATAAGATGGATTATGCGCATATGTTGTCATGTCATAAAGCAAATAATGCAGATTGTACGATTGCTGTTTTGCCAGTTCCAATGAAAGAAGCAAGTCGTTTTGGAATTATGAATACAGATGATTCAGGTCGTATTGTAGAATTCGAAGAAAAACCTGAGCATCCAAAAAGTAATTTGGCTAGTATGGGTATTTATATTTTTAACTGGAAAACATTGCGAAAAGAATTAATTCGTGATATCGATGTTGAAGGTAGTCATCATGATTTCGGTAAAGATATCATTCCAACTTTCTTGAATGATGATAAACGTTTGTACGCGTATAAGTTTGAAGGCTACTGGAAAGATGTTGGAACGATTGATTCTTTATGGGAAGCCAACATGGATTTATTAAATAAAAATAATGAATTGAATTTGGATGATCCTAATTGGAAGATTTATACAGAAGATATCCCTACTTTACCTCATTATGTAAGCTCAACAGGTAAAGTTGAACATTGTTATATTAACCAAGGTGCTATCATTCGTGGTCATGCACAAGATTCTGTTTTGTTTACAAATGTTGAAATTGATGAAGATGCAGATGTAAATCAGGCTGTTTTGATGCCAAATGTTACGGTTGGAAAAGGCGCAAAAGTCTATCGTGCGATTGTTGCGGATGGTGTAAAAATTGATGATGGTGCTGTTGTAGGAAGTATGGATAGCAAAGAAATAGTCTTGGTATCTAAAAGAGTAAAGAAGGGTGAATAGAATATGTGTAATGCGTTAGGAATAGTTAGTTATAATGATTCTTCTGTATATGTAGAAGGGTTACAAAAATATCGTCCAATTGCTTCTTTTAGTTTTTTGGGTCGTTATCGTTTAATTGATTTTCCAATTTCAAATATGTCAAATTCTGGTATTGATGACATTAAGGTTTTTGTTGATGGAAATCCTCGATCTTTAATTGAACATATTGGTACAGGAAGACACTATAATATCAATTCTAAACATGGTAATTTGTCACTTATACCAGTTTATGGTGATGGTTATTCAAATTTTACTACTGATATTGAAGCTTATTCACAAAGTATTCATGCGATTATTGAAAATCATAATGATTATGTTGTGATTGCACCTCCAAATATCATTTATAAAGGAAATTATAAAGAATTGTTAAAACAACATATTGATAGTGGTGCTGAAGTCTCTATTTTGTATCAGCATGTTGATAATGCCAAAGAGCATTATATTGGATGCGATGTTTTACAAATGAATAAACAACGCGGTGTTTTGAGTGTTGATCAAAACTTAGGAAATTACAAGTCTCGTTACTTATCTTTACAGACTTATATTTTAGATAAGAAAATCTTCATTGATTTAGTAAACGAAGCTAAAGAAACAAGTAGTATGTATTGGTTTAAGGACATCTTAAACGATAAATGTATTGATATGGATATTCGTGGATTGAACTATCGTGGAGACATTTATGTTATTAATGATCTTAAATCTTATTATGATACGAATATGAGCTTTTTAGATGAGGAAGCTATGAAAGGTATTGCGGATCCTTCTTGGCCTGTTTTCACGCGTACTTCTGATTCGGCTCCTGCAATTTATTTAAATGGTGGAACTGCAAATAGTTCTTTGATTTCAAATGGTTGTGAAATTCACGGAAAAATTAAAAATTCAATTATTGGTCGTTCGTGCAAAATCGGTAAAAATGCCGTGATTGAGAATTGCGTAATTATGCAAAATGTAACTATCGCAGATGACGCGAATTTGAAAAATGTGATCGTAGATAAACATACAAAGGTTCTTAAGAAAAAGGATTTAACCGGAACAGAGGATAAACCTTTGTATATTGGCAGAAGGGAGAATGTTTAATGGCTTCTATTTTAATGGTTGCTGGTGAAGGACTTCCGTTTATTAAAACTGGCGGATTAGCTGATGTTATTGGGTCATTACCAAATGCTTTAACTGAGCGCGGTCATGAAGTAAAAGTGGTTATGCCTTTATACAAAAAAATCAGTGAAAAATTTATGGATTCTCTTCATTTTGATTGTGAGTATTCCGTTTCAATTAACTATCATGAGGTTCCAGTTCGTGTATATTCGAAAATGGAAGGTGATGTTTGTTACTTTTTTGTACAACATCAGGGTTATTTTGAAAGAGATACTCTTTATGGATATCAAGATGATGGAGAGCGTTTTGGATATTTTCAAAAGGCTGTAATCGAAATGTTAAACCAGTTGAATTATTGGCCTAATATTATTCATTGTCATGATTGGCATACAGGTATGATTCCTTGTATGGTTAAAGAAACTCATGATTCAGATCCGAGATATCGTTCCATTCGATTTGTTTATACAATTCATAATTTGGCTTATCAAGGAAATTTTGGACCTGAAATGTTGGATTCATGTTTAGGACTTCCATATTACCTATTAGATAATGGTAATGTTCGTTTTGATGGTGGAATTTCTTTTATGAAGTCTGGAATTCTTTATGCAGATAAGGTGACTACAGTTTCACCTACATATGCTCAAGAAATTTTATCTTCTCAATATGGTGAACATCTAGAGGCTGTTTTAAATATGAGAAAATACGATTTATGGGGAATTGTAAATGGTATTGACATTCAATTGTGGAATCCTGCAACAGACCCAGAAATTCCTTATCATTTCGATAAAGTGAATATTCAAACTAAAAAGACTAAAGATAAGTTAGCTCTACAAGAGGAACTTGGTTTAGAAAAAAATCCAGATGTTATGATGGTTGGAGTTGTTTCAAGATTAACTTGGCAAAAAGGATTTTATTTGTTAATGGAACAATTGGATGCTTTATGTGCTGCTCCAATTCAACTCGTAATTTTGGGTAGTGGAGAAAGTCAAATAGAGAATAAATTTAGAGATCTAGAAAATGGAAATAAAGGTAAGATTTGTTTCTATTATGGCTATAATGAAAGCTTAGCTCATCGTATATATGCGGCTAGTGATTTATTCTTGATGCCGTCTTTATTTGAACCTTGTGGTATTTCACAACTTTGCTCAATGCGTTATGGTACTTTACCTTTAGTTCGTGAAACAGGTGGATTAAAAGATACGGTTGATGCTTATAATGAGTATGAAAAATCTGGAAATGGATTTAGTTTTGAAAATTATGATTCTCAAGAGTTGATTCATACTTTATATTATGCGATTGATGTTTATTATAATCGCAAAAAAGATTGGAAGATGTTGCAAAGAAATGCATTGAATACAGATGTTTCTTGGCAGCAGAGCGCAAAAACATATTCTTTGTTATATGATGAATTGGTTCATTAATGAGAATATTAGTGAGCGCATGTTTGATTGGATATAATTGTAAGTATAATGGTTCTAACAATTACAATTCTCGGGTCGTAAGATTTGTTAAAGGGCATGATGTGATTGCTGTTTGTCCAGAAATGTTATCTGGATTATCTTGTCCGAGAATTCCTTGTGAAAGATTTGAAAATAAAATAGTTGATAAGAATGGGAATGATTGTACTGAACAATTTATCAAAGGGGCTAAAATTGCCTTTGATATAGCAAAAGAAAATGATATTCAATTAGCAATTTTGCAAAAACGTTCACCAAGTTGTGGGGTATCTGTGATTTATGATGGGACTTTTACAGGGCAACTTACGCAGCGAAGTGGAGTGTTTGCTGAAATGTTAAGAAGTTTAAAAATTCCGATTTTGGAAGCGGAATCAGAAAATGTCGTTTAGGTATTGTTTTCTTTGAAAAAATGTCATAAAATACATTTAGAAATTCGATTTAGGAGGATTATTATGAAACAAGTAACTGTAACTGTAGTAGACCCAGTTGGTCTTCATGCACGTCCAGCAACTGTAGCTGTTAATGCAGCAAGCAAATTCAAAAGTGAAATCAATGTAGCTTTCAAAGGACGCGAAGTAAACATGAAATCTATCATGGGAGTTATGTCTTTAGGAATTCCTACACAGTCAGAAATCACTATTAGCTGTTCAGGCGAAGATGAAGATGCTGCAGTAGCTGCAATCGAAGAAGTATTGCGTGCTCAAAAGATTATTGCGTAATCTAAATAGTTTATAAAAAGTCTCATTCATGGGACTTTTTTATTTTAAGGAGGAAAAAATGTCATTAGTTGAAGAAAGATATTCTAAATGGTTAAACCATAAAAATTTAGATCCACAATATAAACCTGTTTTAGAAAATATGAGTGCTGAAGAAAAAAATGATGCATTTTATACAACGATTGAATTTGGTACTGCTGGAATGAGAGGCTTACTTGGTCCTGGTACAAACCGTATTAACATTCATACAATACGAAAAGCAACGCAAGGATTTGCAAATTATATTATTAAAAATGGTGAAGAAGCTTGTAAAAAGGGAATTGCGATTGGCTATGATAATCGTCATATGTCTAGAGAACTTGCCTTTGACTGTGCAAATTTATTAGCAAAAAATAATATTGCAACGTATATTTATGATTCTTTAAGACCAACTCCAATGTTGTCATACGCTGTGCGTTATAATCATTGTTTTGGTGGCATTATGATTACAGCTAGTCATAATCCTAAAGAATATAATGGATACAAGTTATATGATGATAAAGGTTGTCAATTAATTCCAGTTCTTGCTGACCAGGTGATTGCAGAAGTAAATGCGATTGAGGATGAATTAGCAATTGATGCTGTTTGTACACAAGAACAAAAAGCTTTAATTACAATCATGGAAAATGATATTGATCAAGCGTACTACAATGATGTATTGTCAATTCAATTAAATCCAGATGTAAAGAAAGATATTAAGATTGTATTTTCTCCTGAACATGGTACCGCAAATATTCCTGTTCAAGATGTATTTAAATTAAGTGGATATCATTGTATTCCAGTTGTTGAACAATGTAGTCCAGATCCTGATTTTTCAAATACACCTACTCCAAATCCTGAACAGGCTGGTGCATATGAGTTATCTTTAAAATATGCTAAAGAAAATGATGCAGATTTAATTCTTGTTTGTGATCCTGATGCGGACCGTATGGGAGTTGGAGTAAAACATAATGGAGAATATGTTGTTTTGACAGGTAACCAATCAGGTGCTGTAGAGATTGAATATATTTGTTCTCAACTACAAGAGAAAGGCAAAATGCCTGAAAACCCAGTTATGTTTAATACGGTTGTTACATCGGACTTAGGTGAAAAGGTTGCATCAGATTATGGTGTTTCCACTGAAAAAACTTTAACAGGATTTAAATTTATTGGTGAAAAAGTTGCTAAATATGAAGTGACTCATGAAAAAAATTATGTTTTTGGATATGAGGAATCATATGGCTCTCTAGTTAAACCATTTGTACGTGATAAAGATGCTCCTCAAGCTTTATTGATTTTAGCCGAAGCTTGTGCATTCTATAAACAACAAGGAAAAGACTTAGTGGATGTACTTGATGAACTTTATCAACGTCATGGAACTTACGAAGAAAGTCAAGTTGCCTTAACTTTATCTGGAGAAGCTGGAGCTAATCGCATCAAGGAAATTTTGGCAAATCTAAGAAAAGATTCTCCAAAAGAAATCGATGGTGTTAAAGTTGTTCGTAGCGAAGATTTCCAAGAATGTAAAATTGTTGAAAATGGAGTAATTTCAGAATTAACCGGCTTTGTGAAATCTAATGTTTTAAAATATTTCTTAGAAGATGGCAGTTGGATTGCAGTTCGTCCTAGTGGCACTGAACCAAAATGTAAATTCTATTATTGTATTAAGGGTTCAAATAAAGAGGATGCCCATAGTAAGACATTGTCTTTCCAAAAAGCAATGGACGAATTAATTTCGAAATAATAAAAAAAGGACTTAGAGTTTAGTTTTCTAAGTCCTTTATAAATTTTTCTAAACGATTCATCGCTTCTTTAATGTGATCAATACTATAGGCATAAGAGATTCGTATATATCCTTCTCCGCTTGGACCAAATGCATTTCCTGGTACACAAGCCACTTTATATTGTTTTAATAATTCTTCACAAAATTCCTCGGAGTTTAAGTTTGTACTTGTTATGTTACAAAATACATAAAAGGTTCCGTGTGGCATGTTTGTTTTTAATCCCATCCGATTTAATCGATTCACCAAAAAATTTCTACGCTTCAAATAATCGGCTTTCATGACTAATACATCTTCATAGCCGTTTTTTAATGCTTCAATACCAGCGTATTGTGACATAATAGGGGCAGACATGATTACATACTGATGTATTTTATTCATAACACTGGATACTTCTTTTGAAGCTAAACAATATCCTAATCTCCATCCTGTCATTGCGAAAGCTTTTGAAAATCCATTAACGACTATAATTTGATCTCTTATATCATTGAACTGGGCAAGGCTTGAAAAATCTTGGTCAAAACTTAATTCTGCATATATTTCATCACTTACGACATAAATTCCTGTCTCTTTGATGACGTCAATGATTTCTTCATAATCTTGTTTTGTCATGACTCCACCTGTTGGATTGCTAGGATAATTAATAATCATCGCTTTAGTCTTAGGTGTGATAACTTTTTCTAAATCTTCTCTTTTTAATTTGAATTCATTTTCTTCCTTAAGTTGTAAAGGAACAACGATTCCACCTGATAAGCTCACACTTGGTGCATAGGCAACGTAGTTTGGATCTAAAACAATGACTTCATCACCAGGGTTTAATAGTGCTCGCATTGCTAAATCAATCGCTTCACTACCACCGATAGTAACAATAACTTCATTTTCTGGATCGTAAACCTGATTATAATGTTCTTTATGAAATTTGCATATTTCTTGACGTAATTCTAAAAGTCCTCGATTCGCTGTATAGTGTGTATGGCCTATACTCATGGAATGGATTGCATTTTCACAAATATGCCAAGGTGTAGAAAAATCTGGTTCACCTACACCTAATGAAATTACATCTTCCATGGTATTTGCTAAGTCAAAAAAACGACGTATTCCGCTCGGCTTTAAATCTATAGCTGTTTTACTTAATGATTTTTTCATGGTGTCACAACCAATCTTGATTCTTTATCTTCAGGTTTGTCGATCATGACAATGCCACTTTGTTTATATTGTTTTAAAACGAATAGTGTTTTTGTTGAACGAACATCTTCTACACAAGCTATTTTATCCGAAACAAATCTTGCTACTTCAAACATTGTTTTACCTTGAACTAAACATAAAAAATCACATTCGCCACTTAGAAGATACATTGTATCGACTTCTGGATAATTTGCGATTAGCGCTGCTGTTTTGTCATATCCTCTGTTCCTAGTAGGTGTACAAGATACTTCAATATAAGCAAGCACTTTTTGATCTTTTAGAGCTTTGTTGTAATTGATGATTGTATGATAACCACAAATTATTTTATTTTTTTCTAAATTTTTAATTTCATTACGGATCAATTCTTCATCATCATTTAAAATATCTGCAAGGTCTTGTGAGGTTAGACGGGCATTATTTTCTAATAAGTCTAAAATTAAATTTTGATTCATAATCATTTCCTCCTTTTAATCATTATAATATCACAGTGAAGTTCTTTATGCATGATTATATTTATGCGAAAAATGACTTGTTTGTAAGAAACGAATATTATAAAATAAAGGTGTCGTTAATGTTATGAAAGTTTCACTTGTTAGTGAATTGACAAATTGGTTAGAGGCTTTTATAATAACAATGATTTATAAAAGGAGGATTTACTGAAATGACAGTAAAAGTTGCAATTAACGGTTTTGGACGTATCGGACGTTTGGCATTCCGTCAAATGTTTGGTGCTGAAGGCTATGAAGTAGTAGCTATCAATGACTTAACTAGCCCTAAGATGCTAGCTCATTTGTTGAAATATGATTCAACACAAGGAACTTACGCTAAGGCTGATACAGTTGTTGCTGGTGAAAACTCAATCACAGTAGATGGAAAAGAAATTACTATCTATGCAGAAGCAGATGCTTCTAAATTACCTTGGGGAGAATTAGGAGTAGACGTAGTATTAGAATGTACTGGTTTCTATACTTCTAAAGCTAAGGCTGAAGCTCATATTAAAGCAGGAGCTCGTAAAGTTGTTATTTCTGCTCCAGCAGGAAATGATTTACCAACAATCGTTTACAATGTAAACCATGAAACATTAAAACCATCAGATACAGTAATTTCAGCTGCATCTTGTACAACAAACTGTTTAGCTCCAATGGCTAATGCATTAAACAAATTAGCTCCAATCCAATCAGGAATCATGACTACTGTTCATGCTTATACTGGAGATCAAATGACATTAGACGGACCTCAACGTAAAGGTGACTTACGTCGTAGCCGTGCTGCTGCAGTTAACATTGTACCTAACTCAACAGGTGCTGCAAAAGC
>CAVBGZ010000043.1:11350-17970 GCA_963595075.1 Waltera intestinalis | reverse complement strand
CGTTTCAAATTGAAACGGTCTATCTTTTTACAGTTTATCAAAGATGTTTAATAGATTTCTTCGATCATACCACCAAAGTGATCCTGTTGTTGTGTCTGTATTTGTGTTTGTATCTGTGCTTGTGTCAGTACTTGAATCATTATTGGTTGGATATGTACATGCGGATCCATCCCAAGTACCGCCATTATTTACGCAATCTTGTTCAGAACTTGAAGTGCTTGAATCCTCTTTCTTTGTACATGATGAGGATGAAGAATCCCAAGTACCTCCATCGGCTTCACATGCTTTTTGTTCATCACTTGTTGCGGCTGTACATGTAGAATTTTCAGAATCCCAAGTTCCACCGTCTGATTCACAAGCTGTTTGTTCATCGCTTGTAGATGTTGTGTATGTATCTCCTTTGGATGCGTATTCATCTTTAATATATCCACCATTGTAGTCTGTGATTCCACTTGGTCTTTCTAGTGCAGAATAAGTGGCATATTTTTGACAATAATCCAACATATAATGGGAAATGTGGAAGGCGGTTGCGACATTTAAGTCGGTTAATGTTACATAGTAGCCTTGTGCAATATATTCTGGCATATATCCAGACCATACGGCAATTGTATATTTGTTTGTATAACCAACTGACCATTCATCTTTTGCCGATCCTGAAGGGATTTGATAATCATTGTCTGGCCAGTCTGTTGTTCCAGATTTACCATAGACTGTGTAGTTACTTTGAAGAATATTGTTGTAGTTGTTGTAGCCGCCACTAACAACTTTTTCTAGTAATTGTGAAGTCATCCAAGCGGCTTGTTCGCTGATGAGTTCATATGTTTGTGCATTGGTTTTAAATTCTTTTTTATCAGATCTTCTTATAACGTTTCTTACACGGTGTGCATCAACACGTTTACCACCATTCGCAAGCATGGAATAGGCACTTGCTTGTTGGATTGGACTTGCACGCATTGTTGATCCACCGATTGCGTATTGTTCATTGAATCCATTGGCTACATCTTCAGAGTAACCAAGCTTTTTACAGAAATCAATCCAGTAGTCATAGCCTTTGGCTTCTACTAAATCAATCATAGCTTGCGCAGCTGTCGTGTTTTTAGATAAGCCCAGCGCATCTTGAAGACTCATCTTACCACTATATGTGTTGTCTGAGTTCTTTGGTGCATAGGAACCGTTTTTCCAATAATCTTTCTTTGTATCATTTACTTGGTGTACGGTTGACCATCCTAATATGTCAAATGTACTTGAGTAGGCAAGTAATGGTTTCATACTTGATCCTGGTTGTTGTGGTTCGGTTGAGTTATCGACTTTAACAGAGTCAGAGTGATATCTTCTTCCTGGACCTACCGCAATGATTTCTCCAGTCTCATTGTCAATCATACTAAATCCGACGTCGAAGGCTTCGTTAGGGAAAGATACGATGTTTCCATTACAAATTTCATCGGCTTGTTTTTGTACGTCTTGATTCAATGCTGTATAGATATCCATTGGAATAATGGCTGGGTCTTGTCCGGTCAATTCCATAACTTCTTCTAGTGTTTGTGTTATATAGGCTTGATTTGGATCGGTACTTGTTGTTTCGGTATAGTTGATTGCGAATTCAAGTTTTTGATTCGATGCCAAATTGTATTCTTCTTCTGTAATGTATCCGTGTGACAACATCAATTCTAGAGTTACATTTCGTCTTTTTGTTGCCAAGGACAAGTGGTCAATCGTATTTTCTGAATTTAAGTTGTTTAATGGATTATATGTGTCTGGCGCGTTGATACATCCGGCTAAAAAAGCGGATTCACCAAGGTTTAATTGGGATACGTCTTTACCAAAGAAGTATTGAGCTGCTTTTTGGATGCCTCGCGTATTGTTTCCAGATCCAAACCAGATTCGGTTGACATAATATTCAAAGATATCTTCTTTTGATAGGCTTTGTTCAGCTATTAAAGATAAGTAGATTTCTTGTACTTTTAATTTAATTTGTTGAACTTTAGTAATACTGCCTTGTTCAGATTCGATTTTTGTTTCTTGATTCTTCGTAAATGCGTTATCAATCATCTGCATAGTTAATGTAGATCCACCTTGTGAAAAGCTTCCAGATTGTAAGTTTGCCAAGGCAGATTTGATAAATCGTGGTAAGTCAAATCCATTGTGATCAAAGAAACGTGAATCCTCAATAGATAAGAAGGCATCTACAACGCTTTGTGGAATTTGTTCATATGTGATGTCTTCACGAATTTCATCTCCGAGCTCATAAAATAAGTTTCCAGAAGAATCGTAGAGTCTTGTATTGGATAGGGTTGTTAATCCGTCTTGAGAGAATCGCATTCCTTCTGGATCATTGATAATATTGACCAATACAAAGAAAACAGAAATACATCCTACTAGAAAGATGGAGAGTACACATACAGCTAATTTATTCCATACATCTAGTGTTCTTCTTGGCTTTTTTTGTTTCGGCATTTTCTTGACCGTTCTTACTGGCTTTTTTTGTGGTTGTGCCATACTTATTTTTCCTCCTTGAAGTAGAGTTCATCAACGACTTTTAAATAGTTGAGTCGAGGATTGAGTCCTTCTTGAATGCTGTGGCCATTTTGTTGAAACCATGCATAGGGTATAGAACTCTTTGTTGATGATTCAATTTTATTTATGAGCAATGGTGCATCGACCAAATATGTTTCATTATGACTATTAAAACGAATGATAAAAAATCCAATGCCTTGGTGATATTTCACCTTTTTTAAATGTTCGATTTGATGAGGGTGAATCATAAATAAGGGAAAGCTTGTCTTATTTTTGGTTTCTTTTGCCTCAAAGTCAATGTATTTTCCTTTATAGATTCCGTTATAGTCTGTTGTGGATGGTGTTTTATAGTAGGCTTCCGTGATTTTGGCTTTTTGCCTTTGAGGATAGTCTACATGTACCACTTGAACAGGGGTTGGTTTCTTATAAATTAGAGCTTTATCCATTTCTCGATAGTATTTGTTTGAATCGTTAATGTCGTTTTCTAAACGCATACCTCTTGAAGAATAGTTCTTTGTTTTTACTTGCGAAACCGTTGTGATTGCGGTTGGATAATTTATTGTGCTCATCACAAAACATTATATATGAAATGTAAATAACATTCAATTCTAGGAAAAGAATTGGTAGTTGATTTTTTTGGGTAAACCCTTCATAATAAGTGGGTAGACTAGGGGGAAATAGTGTATGGCAAAAGATACAAATTTAACTGCTCAGGAAATTTATGAAAAAGAATTCCATGTAGATTTGAAGGGTTATGCCCCTGCAGAAGTTGATGAGTTTCTCGATCAAGTTATCGAAGATTATCAAAATTATGATGAAAAGCTAGAGGAAATGGGTGCTGCGATTACTCGTTATGAAGAAAAAATTAAGGAGCTTCAGCAACAAATCATTTCTTTACAGAGTGAAAATGAGAACTTGAATGAGAAAGTTAGCTCAGATTTTGTGAATGGAAACGGAAATACAGTGGATATTTTAAAGCGTATTGCACGTTTAGAGAAGGCTGTATTCAACCAGAGCGAAGACGAAGAATAATACTTAAATCGACAATCGCTGCCTATTAGGTAGAGGAAAGTCCATGCTCGCACACTCTGCGATGAGTGTAGTGTTTGTGCTAGATGAATCAATAAGTCTAGGCAGGTCTAACCTGACGGCTGTTTTATTTACTAAGGTTTTGGCTATGTAAATAAACTTTAAAAGTGCCACAGAGACGAGTCCATACGGAAACGTATGGGGTGGAACGGGTAAACCCCGCAAGCGAGAAACCCAAATTTGGTAGGGGAACCGGCTGGAATGAATTGAAAGGAAGGCTGGATAGCGTTAGCTATAGATAAATGATTGTCACCGGGTAACCGGAACAGAACATGGCTTATGATTTAGGGAAAATTAAAAAGAGTGAGTTGGACTTGCTCTTTTTTTTATATGGAGTTATACTCTACTTGCATAAATGAATCTTCAGGGTTGGGTGTAATTCCCTATCGGCGGTAAACCCCGCGAGCCTTATGGCATGAACTAGTGAAATTCTAGTGGCGACAGTTAGAGTCTGGATGGAAGAAGATGTTTTGTATACCTTTTATAGTATATTAAGCACGCCTAGAGGATGATTTTAGGCGTGTTTTCTTTTATTACTTTAGGAGGGTATGTTTTATGAGTTCTACAAAGAAAATTACAACGGTTGCCATGTTGAGTGCGATGGCTATGGTGTTGAATCTTTTGATTCAATTTCCAATTGTTCCTGCGGTCTCTTTTTTGAGCTATGATCCAAAGGATATTATTATTGTGATTGGTGGTTTTATTTATGGTCCGCTCACATCATTTATTATGAGCATGCTTTGTTCATTTTTAGAAATCGCATTTCGTGGTGGAAATTTATTGGATGTATTGATGAATGTGATTTCAACTTGTACTTTTGCCTGCATTGCTTCTGCCATTTATAAGTATAAACATACTAAGAATGGTGCGATTATAGGTCTTGTTTGTGGTGTGATTGCGTGTACATTATCGATGACGTTGTGGAATTATATTGTGACACCAATTTATTATAATATGCCAAGAAGTGCCGTTGTGGATATGTTACTTCCTGGTATTGTTCCTTTTAATATGATTAAGTGTGGTTTGAATTCGGCTTTTGCGATGTTAATTTATAAACCGGTTGTTTCTGCTTTGCGTAGTGCAAACTTTGTACAGAGTTCTAATTCAAAAGAAGGCCTTACAAAGGATGTTGCGATTTTAAGTGGCTTTATTGTGGTATCATTGATTGTGTTAGTATTGGTTATGAAAGGATAGTGTGTTATGGAATTATTAGAAGCTAAAAGTATTATGGATAAAAAACTGGGTGATTATAAGATTATGGCTTTGGCAAGTTGTGTTGATAATTATCCGATGGTAAGAAATGTGAGTTGTATTTTTTATAATGATAAGATTTATTTTAAGACAGATAAGAATTTTAGAAAGACGCAACAACTTTTTAAAAATGATCGTGTGGCCATGTGTTTTAATGGGGTTCAAGTAGAGGGTACGGCTAAGAATATTGGTTTGGTTGTTGATGAGCCGGGTCGTGTTTTTGAAAAGAAATACAAGGAGTTTTTGTGGCAAAGTTATAATGCGTATTCGCATGTGGATAGTGAGATTTTGATTGAGGTAACTCCTGATTTTGTAGAGATTTGGGATGAGGATGAGAATCGTAAAGCATTCCAATTGTTTATTGATTTTAAAAAGGGTAGTGTTGAATATAAACCTTATGACTAGATTTAATCTAGTCTTTTTTTAACAATTTCTTAACTTGTTTGTGTTACAATAATAGAAGATGTTTAGAAAGTTGGTGGAATTATGTCTCCGGACCCGAGTGTAAATAATAATAGAGTGAATAACGGAGGCATGAGTTTGTCTTCGTAGTTATAGATGGGAGGACAAATTTTGTTAGAGTTCTACAAAACTTTTGAGGATGGTACTAAAAAGATTGAACAACCTGAACCGGGTTGTTGGATCAATGCGGTGGCGCCTACAGAAGAGGAAAGAAATTTTTTGATTGAGACTATTGGCGTTTTGCCTGAGTTTGTGAAGTCTTCACTGGATGAGGAGGAGAGTTCGCATATTGATTATGATGATGATTTTCGTCAGTCTTTAATTATTTTTGACTATCCGAGTGCTGAAAATGAGGATGATGATAGTTTAGAGTCTAAATATTCTACGTTACCTTTAGGCTTGGTTATTTTAAAGGGGTATGTCGTTACGATCAGTTTGTATGAGAGCTGGAGTATTTTAGAAATGTCACAAGGACGAGTGAAGGGGATGGATACGCGTTTAAAGACGCAATTCTTCTTATTACTTGCGCTTCGTATTTCACAGCGTTTTTTGATTTGTTTACGTCAGATTGATCGTTTGTCTAGTAGAGCAGAAAAGAAGCTTCATCAATCGGTTGAAAATGATGAATTGATTGATATGTTGGCTCTAGAGAAGTCTTTGGTTTATTTTTCAACTTCATTAAAGTCGGATGAGGTGACTTTAAATAAGATCATGCGTGGTAAGCAGATCAAACTTTATGAAGAGGATGAAGATTTATTAGAGGATGTGATGATTGAGATTCATCAGGCCATTGAGATGTGTAATATTTATTCGAATACCATGACGGGTACAATGGATACATTTGCGAGTATCATTTCAAATAATATGAATATTGTCATGAAGAAATTGACTGTGATTACCATCGTTATGGCAATCCCAAATATCATTTTTGGTTTTTATGGAATGAACGTAAAATTACCGGTTGCGTTTGTTTGGTTTCCTACGGCAGTGGCCATTATTAGTTGTGTTGTAGCTAGTTATATTTTAGTAAAGAAAGACATGTTTAAGTAAATGTCTTTTTTTTAGCTTTTTTAGCGTTTTTTGGTTGCATTTTCATATTTTCAAGAGTACTATTTGGTTATAGAAAGCCCTTACAATTGGACTGAACAGGAAATGAAAAAAATAATAAAAAACGTGAAAGGAAAAGGGTATCCTACATTTCCTATACTCATGGTATGGTTATGAAAATGAATGAAAAACTGGTTGCCATGGCTGTGGCAACATCGATGGTGGTACCGACCATCATGCCGATTATGGCAGAGGAA
>CAVBGZ010000043.1:0-10902 GCA_963595075.1 Waltera intestinalis | reverse complement strand
GAATAAAATACAAAGAGGATGGAACATCATGTTCTTTCCTCTTATTTAGGTTTTATGGAAGGGGGAATAAATGTATGAAAAAGAGTATTAGAAATGTTTTATGTTTTTCTATGATTGTTTTTTGTATGTTTATTGGTGGAATGGTTATAAATGTGGATGCTGAAGAAACGTCTACAATTTCTGATACGGGTTATACGGTAACGATTCCTAGTGAAGTGAGTATTGATTCGAGTACAGGTAAAGGTAGTTTAGATGTTAAGGCTTCAGGTTTTACCGATTTTTATAGTGATTTAAATGTAACGGCTACTTCTTCAAATAATTACAAGATGAAGGATGAAAGTGGTAAGTATAGTATTGATTATACAATTGATAATTCTTCTTTATCTTATACTGAGGATGGATCAAAAAGTTATACGTTGACAGCAACCGATTTATCGAATGCTTCTGTTTCGGGTACGTATACGGATACGTTGACTTTTAGTGTTATTGGGACTAAGAAGAAATATAGATTGGATTTAAATGGTACTTTAGATGGTATAGAAAATGATAATGGAGATTTTGGAGATTATACTTCGGCTAAAGTTACAATTGATGGAGTAGAGAAAGCAACAAGTGCGATAAGTTGGTATGATTTATATGATGCAGGAACTTCTTTTAAATTTGAAGTGACTTATGATCAAACAAAATATGAATTATCGTCAGTTGGTGATGGAAAAGATGAAAATGGAAATTATAGAAATGCTGAAAATTATGGAATGACTGTTAATATTGATAATGTTAATGGGAAAGCAACGGTTAGTGGAGTGATTTCAGGACAAAATGCTTTAACTAATTATGGAACTAGTATTTATGATACTCGTGTTGATTTTCATTTTACTACTAAGACATATAATTTAACTTTGGACTACTATAAATTAAATTATGAAGGAACAACAACTTATACAGATGAAGAGAATGTGGAGAGACATATTAGAACTATTAATAATGTTAAATATGGTTCAGATATTTCCGATTATTTACCTAACGATTTAATAGCGGATCAAGATGCTAATATTGTTTTTTTAGGATGGCATACGATTGATCAACCTTCTAGTGGATGGCAGAATCTTGAAAGTTTAAAGCGAGCAAGTAAGACGATGCCTGCTTCAGACACTACTTTATATACTTGGTGGACAAAGACCATTTATTTAGATTTAAATGGTGAAATATCTGGAGAAGGAATGGTGGATGAAGGTAAATTGACAGGCTTTGCCACTGCAGATATTTCAGTGAATGGTGAGACAAAAGAAACAGGTGTAGTAGATAGTTATTTAGAGTGTGAATATGGAGATACTTATAAGATTACTCCACATGCAGAGTCTGGATTCACTTATGTAGGGATTGCGGAAAACAAGTATCCAGGTAAATTAACTAATGTTCCTGGATTAGAAAGTACTATTAATCGCGATGATGCAGTGAACTTATATTTTTTCGAATCCACAGAAAAGGCAAATGAATGGGCTGTTAAGGTTAATTTAGTATTTAGAAGAAATACTTTTACTGTACAGTTTAATTCAAATGGTGGAGAAGGTACAATGAGTAATCAATCTTTCTCTTATGGAAAAACACAGAAATTAACTAAATGTACATTTACTAATACTGGGTATAAATTTACTGGATGGTCTACAAGTAAAGATGGATCGGATACAATTACTGATGAATCTGATGGATCTACATTAACCACTACAGATTGTGGCACTGTTACCTTATACGCTAAGTGGGAAGCGGATACAAGTAGTACAGATACACAGTCTAGTGAAGATGAAATTGCTGTTATGAGTTTAGATGATGAAAGTTTTAATGTTTTACAGAAAAGTGATGATGTTGATTTAACTGGTTTAGATACAGATTCTACAAATGAGGTTATGTTAGATGCTGATGAGATTGTAGAAGATGTTAGTGAGGTTGAACAAACAGAAAATTGATCTTTTTTATCAAAATTTGGGATTTTTTCACATTCGTTTGAAATAATATAGGTGCATACATATGAGTATGTGCCTAATCTAAGGAGATCCAGCTATGAAAGGAACAAACACTCTTATGCGGGTATTTGGTATTACAAGATGGAATATCTAGTGATATTGTATCTGATTCTTGTGATAACTTGCAAAATAGTTAAGTAGTTACGAGTGTAATACTGGAGATTGAAATGCTGAATATCCAAAGAGAAGGCGAAAAGCCAGCGATTGCACTCGCTGGCTTTTCTTATTGGAATATTGAATTGCTGCATATCCCTATGCAGGATTATTGTATCAATATTTTTTAAAAAAAGAAATAGATTTTTGGGCTTAATTTTTTGGCTTTTGTGAGGATAGAAGGCGAAAAGCCAGCGATTGTAGTCGCTGGCTTTTCTTATCAGACTTTTGAAAATGCTGCATATCCCTATGCAAATGTATTATACCAATAATTTGTTTGGATGACTAGAACATGGATAAGGCACCAAATACACCCATAGACGCAAATGCCATGATGATACCGGCCAATATAACACCAAGCATTACGGCAATGATGCTTGATTTAAAATCCATATCTAGAATACTTGCGGCAAGTGTTCCGGTCCAAGCTCCAGTTCCTGGAAGTGGAATGCCTACAAAAAGTAATAGAGCAACAAATAAACCTCTTCCTGCCGTATCTTGAAGTTTTTTACCACCCTTTTCACCCTTTTCTAAACACCAAGTAAAGAATTTACCAATGACAGGTTTATCACAACCCCAAACTAGAATTTTTCTGGCAAAGAAATAAATAAATGGAACAGGAACCATATTGCCAAGTACGGCAATAATATAATATTGGACTAATGGTAAATGCATCCCTTCCGCAATGGGAATCGCTCCTCTTAATTCAATTAATGGAACCATGGATACAAAGAATACGATCAAATATTTTTTTAACATAAATTCTCCTCTAACGAAATGATTCTACCATTTAATTGTTGATTGTACAAATTAATCAGAATGTCTAGCACTCAATTGTTTACAGTGCTAAAAACTGTGATATACTTGAGACGAAGGAGATGGAACTTATGAAATGGTTTGATCAAAATTATAATTACGTCGATGAATTTACGACACAATGGAATAATAAATTCAAAAAAATAAGAAATGGAGGCATTTTTTTAAGTTTGGCTTTAATTCTTATTGGTATTTTATGTATAGCCTTCCCTAAACAAGTTTTCACGACGATTCAAGTCTTGGCAGCACTTGGACTTGTATTATGGGGAGTAGGAAGTATCTATACATACTTTACAACAACATTCTTTTTTAGAGACTCTTTATGGTTGGCAACAGGCATTTTGAATATTTTACTAGGATTTACTCTTTGTACAATGCCAATCACATTTACAGTAAGTACATTAACTATTGTATTAGCTATGCTTCTATTGGTGAATGGGATTAGTAAAGTATCTTTTAGTTCAAAATTAAGATTCTTTCAAATTATTGATACAAGTTTAATGAATTTGACTGGATGGTTAAACATTCTTCTTGGTATAATCTTTGTAGTGATGCCACTACAAAGTGCACTTGTCATTAATTATTTAGTAGCTGCCTATTTGATCTTTGCGGGCATCTGCCTATTGATTGAAGTGGTATCGATGAAAAGAATTTAGAGGTAAATAATGGAAAATTTTAAGTTTTATGCACCAACAAAAATCTACTTTGGAAAAAAGGAAGAAGAAAGAGTAGGACAATTATTAAAAGCTTATCATCCAAAAAAAGTACTCATTCATTATGGAGGGAAAAGTGCTATTCAATCTGGCTTACTAGATCGTGTAAAACATTCGTTAGAAGATGAAAATATTAACTATTGTGAATGTGGAGGCGTAGTCGGAAATCCTGTTTTATCCAAAGTAAAAGAAGGAATAAAGATATGTAAAGAAAATGATGTCGACTTTATTTTAGCCGTTGGTGGAGGTAGTGTACTTGATTCTGCCAAAGCCATTGCGTATGGAGTCTATAATGAAGGTGATGTTTGGGATTATTATGCACGAAAGAAAAAGGTAAAAGGAGCTCTTGATATGGCTTGTATATTAACACTTGCCGCAACAGGAAGTGAAATGAGCAACTCAAGTGTCATTACCAATGAAGATGGAAATTTAAAAAGAGGCTTAAGTAGTGAATATGGCTATTTTAAATTTTCAATCTTAAATCCAGAACTTACATATACTGTGCCTAGCTATACAACATTAGCTGGATGCACAGATATTATCATGCATACGTTTGAACGATACTTTACACCTTATGAAACGCTAGATTTAGTGGATCAATTAGCTGAAAGTGTTGTTCGTACGGTGATTCAAAATGCGTTAATTCTAAAAGAAGATTTAACCAATGAAAAGGCAAGAAGTGAAGTTATGTGGGCATCCACTATTTCGCATAATGATACAACCGGAGATCGTAGTTTAGGAGATTGGGCGTGTCATCAACTTGAACATGAACTAAGCGGAATGTTTAATGTCTCTCATGGAGCAGGACTTGCCGCAATTTGGGATAGTTGGGCAAACTATGTCTATATGGAAAATCCAAATCGATTTGCCAAACTTGGCCATCGCGTATTTGGACTAGATGATAGTGATCCACTAGCTTGTGCAAAACAAACGATAGATAAAATGGTCGAATTCTTTAAAAGTATTGATATGCCAACAAGTATTCCAGAATTATTAGGAAGAAAGTGTACGCCACAAGAACTTTATGAATTAACCTATAAATGTAGCTTTGAACATACTAGAACCATTGGAAAATTCAAAGAACTAGGTGAAGAAGATATATTAAATATCTATACAATGGCAAACGAGAAGACTGAATAGCCTTCTCGTTATTTTTTTTCTTTTTTATAAGCTCTTTTTGACTGCTTCAACATCCTCTTTTGTGGCAAGACCTACATGAAAAGCAGTAGCACTACCACAACATAAGCCATTCACGAAGGCTTTATGATAGCTGTTTGATTCAATATATCCCGCAAGAAAGCCGGCGACCATGGAATCACCAGCACCAACAGAATTTACAACGACACCCTTTGGAGCGGGGCTCTTTAAAATTTGACCATCCTCTGTAATACATACAGCACCTTGTCCTGCCATAGAAATCAACACGTTTTGCGCACCCATATCTTGTAATTTTTTCGCATATGGAATGACATCTTCTTGTGTATTTAATTCAACATTAAAGATTTCACCCAATTCATGATTATTTGGCTTAATAAGGAATGGTTTATATTTTAAAACTTTTAGTAATAAATTATTTGTCGCATCCACTACAACTTTAATATTTTTATTCTGCACTCTCTCCATAACTTTTTCATACATATCATCAGGAAGAGTACTTGGAATGCTTCCGGAAATAACAAGAATATCTTTATCTGTTAGAGAATCTAATTTTTTAAACAATTCGTCAATATCTTCTGGTTGAATGTTTGGACCCATACCATTAATTTCTGTTTCTTCATCCGATTTCATCTTTACATTGATTCTGGATAATCCTTTTTTAACATGTATAAAATCTGTTTTTGCACCAAAGCCCTTTAATTTGTTTTCAATCTCTTCACCAGTAAATCCGGCCATAAAGCCTAATGCGGTAGTTTCATGTCCTAAATTAGAAAGGACAATTGAAACATTGATCCCTTTTCCTCCAGGAAGGATTTCTTCAAACTTTGTCTTATTGATTATGCCTGGTTTAAAATGATTGACCTGAATCACATAATCTAATGATGGGTTAAATGTAATTGTATAAATCATGATAGCCTCCTTTTAAAAAAGGATGGTTTTCACCATCCTATTGAACCAAATGTTCATTACACCATGGAATAACTTTTCCTATCAGTTCATATACCTTTGTGTAATCTCCAGTTTTCGCATTAAATGTATGATTCGCATCTTGAATAATAATCTCATCTACGTTTGGCATGTTACATTCTCGAACAAACTTATAACTTGTTTCCGGAGGTAAAGTTGGATCATTTGCGCCAACACAAACCAAAATTGGATTGGTATATTTATATACATCATCGTTTAAATATGCATCACTCTCTATTCCAAAGCGATCATAAATAAGTTCCGCACGCCCATCACTTGTATGAATGATACGATACCCATTTCCATTTTCTACTTTGAATGATGCAGGTTGCATATTTCCAGTTTTTTCTCTTACATTTACTGCTCCATTTAATGTAATCAAACACTTTGAAGGTAATGAAGCACTCAAAAATGTAATTCTTCCTCCAAGACTATGTCCCATAATTCCAATTCGATTTGAGTCAATCGCATCCAACGATTGTAAGTACGCAAAAGAGGTTCTGACTTCTTCTAGCATAACTTTTAATCCATAATTCTCTCTAGAATATCGATTTTCACCCATACTCACAAAATCAATACGCGCACTTGCGATTCCATTCTTTGCGAATTCTTCTGCAAACTTTCTAAAAATATAGCCATCGCCCTCTTTATATGCCATATATCCATGAAGCATCAGAACACATGGAAAATAATCTCCTATTTCAGGATAGGCAATAACCATTGGAATATCATGATCATTGCAGCGAATAAATATTCTTTCTTCCATTCGGCACCAGCTTTCTAAAAATTATTTATTTCTTCAGCTAAAACATAGCACAACTCTTCAGCTTGTGGAATCGTTCCTAGTAAATCAAAGAAACCATGATCACATCCCGCATAACGAATTGCCTTGCAAGAAACTCCAAGTTCTCTCATATGTTTACACATATATTCATCTTGTACACGCAAAAAATCATATTCAGAATAAGCCATAACCATCAAAGGAAATTGTTTAATCATTTCATCATCCATATATACAGCCGAAATACGAGGATCTTGACAAGAAACCTTTCCCTGTAAATACAAACTCTTTTTGGAATCTCCAGTAGATCCTAATCGAATTCGATCAATGCGACTTTCCGCAAATTCTCTATGTTCTTCAATTACTGGATACTGATCATAAGACCATTTATAAAATTTATTGTTTTCATAACTTGAATGATCTACAGAAGGATAAATTCCAAAACCCTTTTTGATAAGATGATTCGCATCTCGATATAAGCAAGAAAATAACAATCCTCCACCTGCACTATCTCCAGCAACCATCAATTTATTTTTATCTACATGTAAAGATTCTGCATTATCTACAACATATTTAATTGTTTCATAGCAATCATCAATTGGTCCAGGATACGGACATTCTGGAGCTAAACGATATTCAGGGAAAATACATACACATTCCCCTAAATCTGATACAAGCTTCATTTGATTTTTATAAAGCTTCATATCTCCAGCAGTCCATCCACCACCATGGAAATAAACCATAACAGGTAAGGTTTTATTTTCTGTTCCTTCAGGGCGATAGATGAAAAGTTCAATCATATGATCATCTAATATTTTAATTAAACGCTCTTCACAATTGATTTCACGAGTCGTTAAATCATACGTTACCTTATCAGGTCTAAATCGCTCGTTTGCCAAACTAAATCCACTCTTCTTTTGCCTAGTGGCAAACATTTCTTTTTTCTTTTTTGCTATTTCAAGTACTCGAGGATCCATCACATTAATACGATCATCATCAGGAATGGGCTTAATCAAAGTATCAAGCCCATCGATGCTTTCAATATGCTGTTTTTCTTGAATCCTTTTTACAAGATGAACATCATATTTTCTCATTTCAATCCTCCTAACCTTCAGCAATTAATTGTCCATTTTTCACCGTTACAGTTTTATAAGCTGTTGTATTCAACAAAATTGCAATAACTGTATCATCAATATTTTTTGTCTTAATCTTTTCTAAATCCATATTTGCAACAACTTGACCTGTCGCAACACGATCTCCAACATTCACTTTTACATCAATATCTCCATCTTCTAACTTCATAGAGTCAAGAGTCATATGAATCATAACTTCTGCACCCTCATCACTTTGAATTGTAATCGCATGTTTTGTAGGTGCAACAGAATTAATAACACCATTCACAGGAGAGAATACTTCTCCATCACTTGGTTTTACTGCATATGTCTTTCCTAAATAACCTTTTGACATTGTAGGATCAGCAATTTCATCTTGAACAATGTATTGTCCATGAGCAGGCGCTGATAAAGCTACATTTTTCATAACTACATCACTAGCTACATCTTCTTCATCCTCATCTTCAGGCCATTCCCATTTTGTGAACATTACGCCAACAAATGTTGTAACGGCTGCAAAGATCACAGCACCAATTGCTAAATAGAAATTGTGATAGTCTTTTTCAGGACCTAAGAATAACAAGATATTTGTTAAATAATAAGCACCATAAGCACAATATGCCTTAACACCTAAGATTCCTAAATATAATGTTGTTAAGAATCCAGAAACAGCATTGACCATATATAGTTTTGGAATCTTATATAAAATACCATAAGTAGTTGGTTCCGAAATACCACCGAACAATGCTGAAATAGCTGCAGGGAAAGCTACGTTCTTTCCTTCTACACTCTTTGTTTTTAAAGCAACCCATAAAGCAGTAAATCCTGGAACTGTTGTTCCTGCAAAGAACCATAAGTTAATGAAATCATCATATCCCATTTGCTGATATGAAATTGCAGCAATTGGAACTAATGCTAAGTGGAAACCAGGACAGAACACACCTACTGTACAAGCAAATAAATAGATTGCTGGAACAGCTAACCAAGGAATATTTGTTCTGAAGAAATCAATAAATGCATAGATATAATTCTGTAACAATCCGCCTAAAGGTCCAGTAACTGTTAATGTAATAATAGACATTACAATGATTAAGATGGCTGGTTTTAAGAAGTGACGTACCACTTCAGGAATAATTCTTTTCAAAACGCCATCCAACTTAGACATAATCCATACAGAAAGGATAATTTGTAATACAGAGCCATTATATGTAATCAATAATGCTGGAATTCCAAAATAAGTTGTAAACCCAGAAGCAGAGCCTTCGCTTACCATCGTTACCCAATCTGGATACAATAAGAAAGCTGCCAATAACATCGCCAGTACAGGTTCTGTATTAAACTTCTTAGCAGATGTATACGCAACGAATACTGGCAAGAAATAGAATACAGATTGTTCCAAGTTATTTAAAATTTTAATTGTTGAATTATCAGATGTTAAACCAAATGCCATTTGTAAAATCAACAATACAATCGCAATAAAGGAAGCACACAACAACGCTGGAATACATGGTGACATGATACCTGCCATCAACTGTAAGAAATCCACGAACATTGTTTTGATGTTCTTTTTTTCTTTTTCCTTCGGACCCGTAGAAATTCCACCGGCAATCTTTTCAAATTCAACAAATAATGATTCAATGATTTGTCCGACAATAATTTGGACTGAGCCACCATCCATGACTTCTACACCCAAAACGCCTTTAATTTTACCTAATTCTTTTTTATCTACCTTACTTGTATCCTTAACAACTAAACGTAGACGTGTAGCACAGTGATTCACATTCGATAAGTTATCTTTTCCACCAACATGGATCAAAATATCACTTGCCATCTGTTTGTAATTGGTCGCCATTTTTCTCCCTCCAATCGAATACAACGACAATTTACTAATTTTATAGGCCTAAAGCAAATTAGTATGTATACTCCATTTAATTTTATGTATATGGAGTATTACTTCACAAACACATTATAGTAGAGCAAAAATAAATTTTCAATATAATATTTCATTTTTTTATAAAGAAATGGAGCGTAGCTCCATAATCAATCTTCATTAATATATTCGTGATGTCTTGAAGTAGAAATTGCTGTTTCTTTTTGAAATTCATTCACATCACCTAAGTGCCTTTGTTTATAGATGATATATAACAATTCCACTAAAAATTCCTGGTTAATAATCCCTCGCATACCAACTCCATACATTCTGTGTTCCATGGATCCAGGCGCATTGAACAATTTAATATCAGAATACTGAAGCAAAGTTGTTGTATGATAAGCCGTAACCGTTATAATCTTAGCACCATTCTTTTTTGCTCTGCATACCATTGAAATCATATCTGTATTATCTCCAGAATAACTAATAGCTAAAATAACATCTCCCGGTATTGTTAAAGCAGAACGAATTTCACCAAAATGAATATCTGTTATGCATTCACAATCAAGTCCTGCACGCATAAAACGGTATGAAATAGCTTCCGCAACAAATCCTGAAGATCCATGTCCTAAAATTATGAAGTGTTTTGCGCTTTCGATTAAATCCACCGCATCTTCTAAATCTTTTCGATTCAGAGAATTCAGTGTCTGAGTTGTTAAATCATGCACATCATTTAAAAACACCTGTAATGGATCATCATTTTCCCCTTGATTGCTATGATGAATTAATGTTGTTGCTACTCCAACTTTAAAATCTGCTAAACTCGAAAATCCAATCTTTTTAATAAATCGCAACACCGTTGCTTCTCCTGTATCCGTTGCTTTTGCGATTTCTTTTAATGTTTTTGTATAGACTGAATCCATATTTTTCACAGCATAAGCTGCGATATTTCTTTCTGATTTAGTTAAAGCTTTATAATTCACTTCAATCAAATTTTCTAATGTCAACTTTTGATTATTATCCATATTATGACCAACTTTCTGCATTTATTTTAGCATATACTTCACAACAAGCAAAACCGTTTGGAGTCATACTCCATAACAAAAGAGGTAGAGAGCAATTAATCCCTACCTAAATTTATTATCTAATTCGCCTATAACAGATATGATTTCAAATATTAGCAAAGATTACACAGCTCTCAAACAGGAATCGTGTCCGGTCGCATTAAGAAACCGTTTTAGTACTAGCAAAGATTACACAGCTCTCAAACAATCGAAAGGGAATAACCCAAAAGCAATTAGTTGTATTTGTT
>CAVBGZ010000042.1:0-18011 GCA_963595075.1 Waltera intestinalis | reverse complement strand
CCGGGTGGTGAAATTGGTAGACGCAGTGGACTCAAAATCCACCGGTAGCGATACCATGCCGGTTCGAGTCCGGCCTCGGGCACCATACGTACATTCGTCAAGTTCATCGTTGAGCTTGGCTTTTTTTTGAAATATAATAAATAAGAGGATTTGGAGGATAAATTATGAAAGTACTAGTCGGATTAAGTGGAGGCGTAGATTCTGCCGTAGCTGCCTATTTATTAAAAGAACAAGGATATGATGTCACATGCTGCTTCATGCGAAATTGGGATGCCTTTGCGAATAATGATATTGCCGGTAACCCTACCATCAAAGATGATACTTGTCCACAAGAACAAGATTATCAAGATGCCTTGGCTGTTGCGAATCATTTAGGCCTACCATTAAAACGAATTGACTTCATTGAAGAATATTGGAACAACGTATTTAAAACTTTTTTAAGTGAATATGAAAAAGGAAGAACACCAAACCCCGATATTCTTTGTAATAAATATATTAAATTTGATTCCTTCTTTGAATACGCCATGAATCTAGGCTTTGACAAAGTCGCTACAGGACACTATGCCGCCAATAAAGAAATCAACGGTTTTACCTATCTTACACGTGCTGCCGATCAAAACAAGGATCAAACCTACTTTTTATGCCAAGTTGGAAAAGATAAAATTGCTAAAACGATCTTCCCTCTTTCTAACTTAGAAAAACCAGAAATTCGAAAGATCGCATCCGAATTAAATTTAGAATCTGTAGCCACAAAAAAAGATAGTACTGGAATTTGTTTTATTGGAGAAAGAAATTTTAGAGAATTCCTTTCAAATTATCTTCCAAGCAAAGATGGAGATATCGTGGATGTCAATACAGGAAAAGTCATCGCAAGACATGTAGGTGTTCTATACTATACCATTGGACAAAGAAAAGGATTAAATATTGATCATGAAAAAGGACCTTGGTTTGTCGTTGGTAAAGATGTACAAAAAAATATTCTCTTTGTATGTAACACAAACCAAAAAGATTTACTTTATTCAGATTCTTGCCTAGTAAAAGGTATTAACTGGATCTTACCAAATCTTGATGAAATTCCAACAAAATGTACATGTAAATTTAGATATCGTCAAAAAGATCAAGATATCACTTTAGAAAAAGTTGATGATACGACCGTAATCGTTCGCTATCCACAAACCATCGCATCCGTTACGGAAGGACAAGAAGCCGTGTTCTATGATGGAGATAAATGCATTGGTGGTGGTGTGATTGAAGAAGTATATAAGAATGGAAAAAATCTAAATCAACTCATTATGGAGACTTATAATGGACATCAACGCTAGACTTGAATACATCATCTTTGAAAATAAATCCAATCATTATGTAGTCGCAGGCTTTATCGAAAGTGGAACACACCACACCTTTACAGCGGCAGGAAGAATCGATGATGTACAAGAAGACCAGGAATATGATTTACAAGGCGAATATGTGAAACATCCAAAGTATGGAGATCAATTTCGAATTGATGTCGCAACAAAAAAATTGCCCGATCAATCTGAATCGATTATTCATTTTTTATCCGGCGAACACTTTCCTACTATTGGAAAAAAGACAGCTCAACAAATCGTAAATACATTAGGAGATCATTGTCTTGAAGATATTTCAAAAGATGTTTCTCTTTTAGATCAAATACCAGGTCTAAATCCAAAAAAGAAAAAAATCATTGAAGAAGGTATCAAAGAATTTACGGGATTTAATGAAACGTATATGACATTAATTCAATATGGATTAAGTCCTAGACAAATTCAAATGCTAGAAGACCATTATGAAAAAGTATTAGATGTCATTCAAGATAATTGTTTTACACCCTATTACGAAGTATACGGTTTTGGCTATAAAACCGCTTGTAAACTAGCACAAGCCATCAATCTAGATTCAAACGACATAAGAAGACTCGATGCCTACCTCTATGAACTAACAAGACAAATGTCTATGGCAAGCGGAAACACATACATTAGCTTAGCTTCCCTTTATCAAAAAACTGGTAATATTGACACGAATCAAATTCAAGACGCTTTAAATCGTTTATCGAATGAAGAATATCTTTATATTGAAAATGAAAAGATATATCCATTTACCCTTCATGAAGATGAAATCACAATCGCTAAAGAACTTAGACATCATACTTTTGAAGTCGAAGCTATCGATGTTACTACACAAATCGATAAAGTCGAATTTTCTTTAGCCATTCAATACGATGAAGAACAAAGAAATGCGATTCAAACTTTCTTTAATTCTTCCCTTATGATTTTAAATGGAGGACCTGGAACCGGTAAAACCACAACGGTAAAAGGAATTCTTGAAATATTAAAAGCACTCAATCGTGATGCGAACATTCAATTATGTGCACCGACAGGAAGAGCTAGTAAAAGACTTGGGCAGCTTTCCAATTGTGATTCAAGAACGATTCATTCCCTACTTCAATGGAATTTAGAAGACAATTCTTTTGGAAAGAATGAAGATGATCCTTTAGATATTGATTATTTAATTATCGATGAATTTAGCATGGTGGATACCCATTTATTTGCTGCCTTACTAAAAGCTTTACCTGATTCTTGTCGCATTCTTATTATTGGTGATGAAGATCAGTTAGAAAGTGTGGGACCGGGAAAAGTATTGGAAGATTTGATTCAAGCCAATGTATGTCCCATTATCCATTTAAGAAAAATATTTAGACAAGCTAGTGGTTCAGGTATTGTAACAATTGCGAAAAATATTCGTGAAGAAAAAGAATGCATCTATGAAGATGGTGTCACATTCCTCGAAAGATCCAGTCCTAAAATTATTGATACCCTTATTCAATTGATGAAAGATATGGATCTAAGTGATATGCAGATCCTTGCACCTATGTATAAAGGTGTTAGCGGTATTCATGCGATCAATCATGAAATGCAGGCATTATTTAATCCAAAATCCAAACATAAAAATCAAATCACAGTAGGAACGACGACCTTTCGTGAAAACGATAAAGTTATGTTACTAAAGAATTTACCGGATGATGACGTCTATAATGGAGATATTGGAACGATTATCGATATTGATTCTAAACAAAATGTCATCTCTGTTGATTTCTTTACTACCATAGTCGATTTTACCTCGGATTTTCTATATTATCTAAGCCATGCGTGGTGTATTTCCGTACATAAAGCACAAGGTAATGAATATCAGAATGTATTTGTGATTTGTGATCAAAATTCAAAATATATGCTTGAAAAAAGACTCCTTTATACAGCCGTTTCTCGAGCTAAAAAACAATTATATATTTTAGGCGATAAAGATTTATTTGAACAACGAGTCAAATTAAGACAAACGCGCATTCGCCAAACAACATTAAAAGAAAAGATTGAAGCTTACCAAAAGTAGACTTCAATCTTTTTCATATATAGTACTTATTTCATCACTTGAAATATAACCACACTCACACATTGCCTGTAAAACAGAATATTGTTTCTTTTTTGCCTGATCATAATGATTAAACAATTCATAATTACTTGGAGATTGCGGAATACCCGCCAGTAATGTACATTGTTCAATACCTAATTGACTCGGTTCTATTTGAAAATAACCCATACTTGCTTCATAAATGCCTATAAAATTATTTCCATAATTAATCACATTCACATATAAGGTCAAAATTTCATCTTTTGTATAATGTTTTTCTAAATATTTCGCTACATAAAATTCTGTAGCCTTCCAGTCAAGGCCAGATTCAAACTTTGAATACAGATTCTTTGCGAGTTGTTGAGTAATCGTAGAACCTCCACTACGTAGTAAATTGGAATCAAACTGACTCATTACACCACGAGCCAAACCAATATAATCAATACCACCATGAGAATAAAAGCGACGATCTTCAATCGCAACAGTCGCATGAAGTAAATCTTGCGGTAAATCATCATAAGCTACAAAATGTTCATTTGATTCCACTTGATGCACTAAAGTTTCCACCGATGTTTCTTGCGTTAACTCCTTATAAGAAAGATAGCCTTTGCCAAAGAATAAACCGACTCCACCAATCAATACAACCAAGATAATAATCAATAAACATTGAAAGAATTTCTTCATTTATTCTCCCTTTTTAACGATGTGTTCTGCATCTTTAAAAATCGAATGAGCTGCGATTTGACCACGAACACGAGAAAGCGGATAAACATTTGTATGAGGACCAATCAACGTTCCTGGACACAACACACTGTTACATCCAACCTCAACATAGTCACCCATAAAAGCACCAATCTTTCTTAAACCTGTTTCAAATTCTTCAACCACTTGATAATTTTCATCTTTTCTTCTAAGTGTAATATTATCTCTTGCACTCTTTAAATTGGAAGTAATACCTCCAGCACCTAAATGAGAATGATAACCTAAAATACTATCTCCTACATAATTATAATGTGGAGTTTCAACATGATCCATTAAAATGACATTCTTTAATTCCACACTATTTCCAACCACACAGTCAGCCCCAACAAGAGCACTACCACGAATGAAGGCACAATGACGTACTTGTGTATTTGGACCAATAATACATGGAGCACCTAGATATGCGCTCTCAAAAACTTCAGCTGTTTTATGTACCCAAACATGCTCTTTTACTTCTACATAATCTGAATCTAGGCTTTTTCCTAATTCAAGAATGAAATCTTTAATCCCTGATAAAGCTTGCCAAGGATACTCAAATTGAGATAAATAATCGGCCGCAAGCGTGTGTTTTAAATCATATAATTCTTTTGTTTTAAACATAAAAATCTCCTTACCATTCACTTCTAAATTTAAATTCAACATCAATCTTATCTTGATTTATATATAAAATCGCATAAGAAACATCTTTCCCATCTCTTGAATGCGCAAGAGATCCCGGATTGACTTCTAATATACCATTAATAATTTCTTTTCGTGCCACATGTGTATGACCATAACACACAATATCGCATCCTAGTTCATAGGCTCTTTTAGCCATTTGTTCTCCTCTTTGAAAATAAGAAAACCGATGTGAATGTGTCACATATATTTTATGATGTCCACATGGAATCACTCTTTCATTTTCAAAATCTCCGAAATAATCATTATTCCCTCGCACCATGATGTAGCCAGGATAATCCAATGGATCTCCTTCTAAATCTCCACAATGAATAAAAAAATCGGCATCTTGATTTTTATTTTGAATTTCATAGAGTAAATCATTTCTTCCATGAGAATCGGAAACTACGACAATTTTCATAAGTACCCCTTCTACTTCATATCACTGGATAGGCTCATCTGTTCCATACATTTGTTCGCATCATGCATCTTTTTGGCATTCGCCTTTCCTACATAGCGAAGTGTAAATGGCATGTACCAATGCGCTGTTTCTTTATATCCATTTGATGGATAACGAATCACAAATCCATAACGATACGCATTTTCTTCTAACCATTCTATTCTTTGTTTCGTTTCTTCAGTAAGATTTTCATTAAGCGTTGTGTAGTCAAAATCTTCATCGACATTTTCTTGCGTCAATAAAAGTTGGATCCATTCATCATTTCCACTTAATGTGATGGTATACCCTAATTGTCTTTCATTCATACCCGCATTGAACATATATCGATCGACATATTCACTATTTTCACTCGCCGTTACATAAGCTTGAAGTAAATCTTCATAACTCATATATCCACCCGTTATATCCATACTATCTAAATCATTCATAACAGAACGATATGAATCTAATAAATTTTGAAGATCCTCTACCATACAAGATTGGACCATATAGCCATTAAAATCACTAAGATTACTTGGTGCATATTTATATACAGTACGTTCTTGACTTAAAACTAGTGTAGAAACAGTTGGATTGGATACAAGTGACAAATCCGTATGAACCGATAATTCAGTTTCATAGAAGGTCGTTAAATCTAAATAGGAATAATAGGTTAATAAATCCTTTAAAGAATCCAGTGAAAAATATTTTCGAAAACGATTCACAAAATGGATAATATAACTATTATCGGCATCTTGAATTTCTTTTGCTTCTTTATAATACAAAGTATTCTTTAATTCAAATCCATCCTCTTGAATAAAATCCATAAAATCTTCTGGCTTTAAATGTTGATTAATTAAATAATTAATATCATTATTATCTAGATATTCCAAAATAATATCTCGATTATTATCATCCGCATATTCATATCTTGCCAAAGGATCATAAGTTTGATTCATATATACATAGCATCCTACTCCAATACATAAACATAAAAGAAGTAGAACCATTCTTGCGATAAATTCTTTTTTTGTGATCAAAAGTATACACCTCTTAGTATAAATTATACTAAACTAGTTCTCTTCATGCAAACGAGCATAAACACGTTTAGCCACATCTTCACTTAAAACTTCCTCCAACTGCTCAATGCTTGCGTTTCGAATTTGTTTCATGCTTTTAAAATGTTTCAATAAAGCCTTCTTTCTCGCAGGTCCAATTCCTTCTATCGTATCTAAAACAGATTTTGTCATCGATTGATCTCGCAATTTACGATGATAAGATATCGCAAAACGATGGACCTCATCTTGCATTCGTGTTAAAAGAAAAAACAAAGGTGATTTGGCATCTAGAGCAAATTCTTCGAGTTTGTCATTCATTAAAGCTCTAGTATTATGATGATCATCCTTAACTAAGCCTGCAAGAGTAATATTTACTTGTAATAAATCTAAAATCTCTTTTGCTGCAGCAATCTGTAAAGCTCCACCATCCACAATCAATAAATCAGGCATTTGTTTATGTTCTTTTAATAATCGAAAATAACGTCGATAAATGACTTCTTTCATGCTATCCATATCGCTTCGATACCCATCAAGTTTATAATGCCGATACTCATTTTTATCTGGCAATCCATCTTTAAATACAACCAATCCACTCACATTAAACGTTCCTTGAATGTGTGAATTATCAAACATTTCTACCGTATGAATCTCTTTGTCAAATAATTTTGATAATTCATCATTCGCATTTTTTAATTCTTGATCTTTACGATAAATCAATTGGAATTTTTGTTCATGTGCTTCCTTCGCATTTTTATAAACCATTTCGACGAGTTTTTTCTTTTCACCACGCAGCGGAATATGAACATTGGATTCTAAGCTTTCCTTTAAAACCTCTACAGGCGTTCCATCCGGCACTAAAATTTCTTTAGGTACTACATTATTTTCATAATACTGCATGATAAAAGAAGTAAAGGCATCCATCTCATCTTCATATAATGGAACAATAGACATATTTCTTTCTAATAATTTACCTTGCCGGATAAAAAAGCCTTGGAATGAAATATAACCTTTATCAACATAATAACCAAATACATCTCGATTGGCTTGATCTTTAAAATCAATCGTCTGTTTTTCAACTACATGTTCAATAGCTAAAATCGTATCATGGATTTCTTTAGCCTTCTCAAATTGTAAATTCTCACTAGCTTTCAACATTTTTTCATTTAATGCATCCACAACATCTTTTGTATCCCCACGTAAAAATGCCTGAACTTTTTTTCTTAATTGAGCATTTTCTTTAGGGTCCACCTTATGAATACATGGGGCATTACATTGATGCATATGATAATATAAGCAGGCTTGTTTGGGTATATTCTTACATTTTCGAATCGGATAAATCTGGTGAATCAATCGAACCATTTCATAGGCCGATTGAGAACTTGGATACGGTCCAAAATATTCATTTTTACGGTTTTTATTTTTGACATTACGAAGTACACGTACTGTAAAGTTATCTTCTCTTGTTAATTCTATATAAGGATAGGCCTTATCATCCATAAACATGATATTGTATGGAGGCGAATGTTTCTTTATCAAATTGATTTCTAATAATAGTGCTTCCTTTTCTGAATCCGTCACAATAAATTCAAAGTCACGAATATGAGAAACAAGTCGAGTTGTCTTTTGATTGTGTACACCATGAAAGTAAGATCTTACACGATTCTTTAATATTTTGGCTTTTCCAACATATAATATATTTCCCTTCTCATCTTTCATGATGTAACAGCCAGGCTGATCGGGTAAAAGAGCAAGTTTATCTTGTAAATGCTTTGAAGTATCCATAGTATCACCTACTTCAAAACCACAATCGTAGCCCCAAGACCTCCTTCATTCGGTCCTGCTGCCATATATTTATCTACACAAGATTGTTTCTTTAAATCTTTCCATACTGCCGTACGTAATGCACCTGTACCCATTCCGTGTACAATACGTACTTGTTTGATTCTTTTTACTACGGCTTGATCTAAATATTTATCTAATGCTTGAATACCTTCTTCAACACGCATTCCAATAATATTTAATTCGAGTGGGAAACGACTCGAAACCGTTTCAACATGTGCTTTATAACTTGTCTTTTTAATTTGAGGCTTATGAATTTTTTCAAGTTTATTCATCTTTACCTTCATCTTCATTCCATTTGTTAGTATTGTCGCTTCATTACGACGAATATCTACAATTTCTCCATGTGAATTCAAGCCTTGTATTTTTACATAATCTCCAACGACTAAAGTTGTATCTTCTATTACTTCTTCTGTTTGTTCAGATTCATTCAATAAATCCAAATCATGAATCTTTTCTATTTGTTGGTGTTGTTTACCAATTTTTTGTTGACGCAATTCTTTAATAATTTTTTTAGCTTGTTGCTTCTTCTCTTCTAACATTTCATTTAGAACGAGTTGATATTCCTCATCAAATTCTTGTTTTTTCTTTTCGATCTCTCGATTTTTTTGATCGGCCTCTTTTTGAATTCGATGCGCATCTTCTATTAATCGATTGAATTTTTCTTTTTGTTTTAAAACATCATTTTGAAGTTTTTCTAGCTTCTCTAATTCTTGTTCTACATTCTTTTCATTATTTGATTTTATCTCCTCAGCATCCTTTAAAATAGATGGATTTAAATGGTATTGATTTGCGATATGAAAAGCATAACTTGCTCCAGAGATACCGGCAATATATTTATAGGTTGGTTTTAAAGATTGTGAATCAAATTCAACACTAGAAACTAAAACAGATGCGTTTGTCTTTCCAAAAGCTTTCACTTGCGAATAATGTGTAGTCGTAATAACTGTACATTGTTTTTGAATCAAATATTTTAAAATCGCAATCGCTAAGCTACTCCCTTCTAATGGATCGGTTCCATTTCCAATTTCATCTAAAAGAACAAAAGAATATTCATTCGCTTTTTGACAAATAAAACTTAATCGAGAAATATGGCTTGAAAACGTGGATAAATTATTTTCGATGGATTGATGATCTCCAATATCAAAATACATAGAATGATAGAAAGGCAGGATTGCTTTATGGGCTACAACTGGAAAACCAGCATGCGATAGTGCCACAAAAAGGCCAATCGTTTTTAAAGTAACCGTTTTTCCACCCATATTTGGTCCAGAAATCATAAGGCAAGCTTGTTCACTTGTTAGTTCATACGTATTCGCAACCACCTTTTTTTGATCAATTAAAGGATGTCTTGCGTTTTCAATATAAATCGCATGATCTCTTGATTGTAAAGTAGGAATACAACCATCTTTTTGAATGCTCCATCTTGCCTTAGAAAGAGCCACATCTAGAATAGTTAATGTTTCAAGGTTTGAAGAAAGTGTCAACCCATTTTTTCTAACTAACAAAGACAATTCTTTACAGATTCTAGCTTTTTCTTCTTCCATTTCAATTTGAATGGAACTGATTTTATTATTATCACCTACAAAAGCACTTGGTTCTACATAAAAAGCAAGTCCTGAACTCGATTGACCATGAATCATACCACCAAAGCTATTCTTTTCACTTGCCTTCACTAAAACAACCACACGATTTTGAATCGTTGTCGTCATATTTTCCATTAATTTATCACTGTTTCTTTTCAAAAACATCAACGATTTCTCTTTTAAAGATAGCCGTGTATCCACTAATGTTTTATGAAGTCTTTTTAATGTAGGCGTCGCATCTTCTTTTACAGATCCGGTTAAATCAATCTTTTGAATGATTTCATCCATCAATCGTGTTAAAGGATCCATTGATGTAGCCAAGTCATTTAAATGTTCATATCCATCAAAGGCCGAATAAGCACTTTTACAAGCACATAAAAAATGATAGATATCAATTAATTCCTTACTTGTACATGTCATTTTTTTATCGGCTTTTTTTAAAATGGATGAAATGTCACTTGCCCCAGCCAAAGATACAAGGTGTCCTGCTTGTTCAAACTGAATCGCTTCACTAGCCAAGATTAATGCTTCTTGAATTTTTAATTTATCTTTCATTGGTAAAGCGGATAGTATTTTTTCTTTTGAACATGAAAAACTTGCATAATTACTTACTTGCTCTAATACCTTATTAAAGTCAATGGCTGAATCTAACTCTTCTTTAAATCGCATGAATAAAATCTCCAATCTTGGAATATTTTACCACAAAAACTATGATAAACTAAATAAGGTGATTAAAATGGCAAGCTATACAAAAACAATGTCGAAACAAGAAATTGAAAATCTAAAAAAAAGATTGGCTCCACATATTTTAAAAGAGAGTCAACCTAATTATACCTATTATCAAATCAAAACAAGTGAATGTACTATTACAGCTTATACAAGTGGTAAAGTCGTCTTTCAAGGTGCAAACTTAGATTGGCTCAAACCACAAACAAAAGAAATGGAAGATCAAGCTGGTAGCGATGAAGTTGGAACCGGTGATTATTTTGGCCCTGTTGTCGTATGTGCATGTATTGTATCTAAAGATGCACGAAAACAATTAAAGAATTTAGGAATTCAAGATTCAAAACAGATCACAGATGATAAAATCCGTAAATTAGCCCCTATCATTAAAGAATGTTGTCCTCACAGTATCTTGATTGTATCTAATGAAAAATACAATTCTGTTCATGATACATGTAATATGGTCGATATGAAATGCCGACTTCATAATCAAGCGTATGTAAACTTAATTCATGCAGGGTATACTTTACCTAAACAGGTTGTGATTGATCAATTTGTTCAGGAAAAAAGTTACTACCGCTATCTATCTCATACAAAAGAAGTGGTTCATGGTATTACTTTTGAAACAAAGGCTGAGAATAAATATTTAGCGGTTGCGTGTGCGAGTATTTTAGCTCGAAATGCTTTTTTAGAAACTTGGGATAAAATGGAAGAAAAGTATAATTTCACTTTTGAAAAAGGGGCTGGAGCCAAAGTGGATGCTTGTGGTAAAGAATTTGTGAATAAATTTGGAAAAGAAAAGCTTTACCAAGTGGCAAAGCTTCATTTTAAAAATACTGAAAAAATTATGGGTGTACATTAACTTGTACATCTATTTTTTTATCCAATTGGACAAGTTGAACTCCGGCATCCTTAAACATACGTTTACTTGCGATATTCCCTTCTGTACCATCGTATTTATCACTTTCGTAAACAACTTTTCGAATGCCCGCTTGAATAATGGCTTTCGCACATTCATTGCATGGAAATAAAGATACATATAAAGTACATCCATGTAAATCTTGAATACTGTTTAAAATCGCATTTAATTCAGCATGAACAACATAAGGATATTTAGTATCTAAATAATCCCCTTGTCTATGCCATGGAAAAATATCATCATCACATCCAAAAGGAAATCCATTATAGCCGAGTCCTACAACTCTTTTATCTTGATTCACAATACAGGCTCCTACTTGTGTGTTCGGATCTTTTGAGCGCATTGCACTTAAATGTGCCATACTCATAAAGTAGGCATCCCAATCTAATACATGATTACGCTTCATCATTGGCCTCCAATTCTTGTAAAACTTTTTTGAATGTATCATCCAATTCTGCTTCAAAGTGCACTTTTTCATGTGTAGTTGGATGGATAAATTCTAAGGTACACGCATGCAAAAGCTGACCATTGGCTTCAATTGTTTTTCTTGGACCATATTTAGGATCCCCCGCAATTGGATGTTCAATATAGCGCATATGTACACGAATCTGATGTGTTCTTCCTGTTTCCAACTTACACCGTATATAGGCATAATTTTTAAAATTTTTGATTACTGTAAAATGGGTAACAGCTTCCTTTGAATGATTGGCCGTAACCGCCATTTTCTGACGATCCTTTTCATCACGTCCTATAGGTGCATTGATTGTACCGTATTCGTGGCTAAAAGGTTTATGTACGATTGCGACATATTCACGATGACACGTTTTATCTTGTAGCTGTTCGCTTAAGGCAACATGCGCTTTGTCATTTTTGGCAACAACAATAAGTCCAGAAGTATCTTTATCAATTCGATGTACAATTCCTGGTCGCATCACGCCATTGATTCCACTTAAATCTTTACAATGATACAACAAGCCATTTACTAAAGTATGTTTTGTATGTCCAGGGGCTGGATGAACGACCATTCCTTTCGGTTTGTTGATCACAATGACATCTTCATCTTCATAAACGATGTTTAAATCCATTTTTTCTGGTAACACTTCTAAAGATTCTAACTCTGGAATCTCAACACTTATTTCATCATTTATACAAACTTTATAGCTTGGTTTTACCTTTTCATTATTTACGAATACTTTATCTTGATCTAATAAATCTTTGATTCTCTTTCGTGAAAAATCTAATTTTTCAGCCAATACTTTATCAATACGATCTAGATTGTCATTTTCTTCTATGATAAACTTTCTCGTTTCCATCTTTCTTTCTCCTTTTTATCATCAAAAAACATTTTAATCAGAATCAAAAAGATTCCTACAGTAATACAGATATCCGCTACATTAAATACAGGGAATGGATATCCAAAAATATAAAAACTAAAAAAATCACGTACATATCCAAGCATCATGCGGTCAATAAAATTGCCTAATGCACCAGAAAACACAAGCGATAAACAGATTTTATATTCAGGTTCTTCTGTTTTAAAGAAGCCATAAACAATAAACACTAGAGCAACAATTGTTAATACGGCAAAAAAGAACATGCCCGCATTATTAAAGATACTAAATCCTCCACCCGTATTTTGTACATAGGTCAAGTAGAAAAAGCGATGAATCATTTCTATAGATTCATTTAATTTTAAAGATTTCACTATCGCCCATTTTGTCCATTGATCCAATCCTAAAGTCACAAATATAATGCATATAGAAGCAAGAATGGTTCCTGTTTTTTTCATTTTCTTCTCCTCTTAATATGATTTATTCTTTTTGTGTAAGAATAACATCTTAAAGAATAACCATATACTCATAATTAACGCAATACAAAAGCCAATAAAACCTAAAGCAGGAATACCCTTGATTTGTGGCTTCATATTCGTTGTACAAATTAGACTCGATCCAACAAACAAAGCCGCAATTAAAACACATACAATGATTCGATTGACCATTTGATCAATTTTAGCTAAAGGGGCTTGTGAACCCATTAAATTTAAATTCACTTTGACCTGTCCTCTTTGAACCATCTTTAGTACATCACTAACCTGAACTGGAATATCAACAGAACGACTTAGGGCATCTACTGATTTTTGTAGAGTGTTTTTAATTTCTTTTTCCCAATTGATCGATGTTAAATCGGCTTTATGACTTAGCGCTATTTTCATCGTATTCATTTCTGGATCTAAACTTGTGAGTGTTCCTTCTATTGTCATCATGCTTCTTGCAAGCATACTCACTCCTTTAGGAAGAGCTATAGAATATTGATGACAAATCGTAAACATATCTTGTACAAGTTTGGCAACATCAATATCTGCATAAGAAACACTTAAATATTGATTCACAAATTTATCCATATCATTTGAAAAAGCCGTATAATCAATTTCTTTTTTACAATCCCCTAAAATCAAAATACAATCAACGAGCTTTTGCGTATCTTTTAAGGCAATAGCACGTACCGCTTGTTTCATGATTTCACGATCTTTATTTTCTAAAAGGCCCATCATACCAAAATCAATCCATACGATTTGATCATCTCGAATACGAAGATTTCCTGAATGTGGATCAGCATGGAAAAAGCCATTATCAATAATTTGCGAAAGATAATTATAGGCTAGTTTATCAGCTATTTCTTTACGATCATAGCCAAGAGCATCCAATTGCTCATTATCATTAATTTCAATGCCATCTACATATTCCATGACTAAAACATTTCGTTTTGTATATTCATCATAGATTTTAGGTGCATCAATAAATTTACAATTCTTAAATTCATGTTTAAATCGCTTCGCGAATTTAGCCTCATTGGTAAAGTCCATTTCTTGTTGAGCTGTCGTCCAAAATTCATCAATCACCATATTCAAATCGACAACACTAGAGACAATGTCGGATAGATTTAATACTTTACATGCTTTTCTAAGTAAATCTACATCTCTTTCCATCCATTCATAAATTTTAGGACGTTGAATCTTTAATACGACTTTTTCACCCGTTTTTAAAGTGGCTGCATGTACTTGGGCAATAGAGGCTGATCCTAAGCAAACTTTATCAATATCTAAAAAATAGTCATAAAATTGATTGTTATAGGTTTCATCAATAATCTTTTGAACATCATCAAATGGCATAGGTGTGACTTGTGAACGCAACTTCATTAATTCTTTACAATAGCGTTGTGAAAATAAGTCTTGTCGAGTCGACATAATTTGGCCAATTTTGACAAATGTTGGGCCTAAATCTTCCAAAATCATACGGAATTTAACAGGGTCCATCCCTTTTTGGATGTGATGCTTACGTAAAATCGAAAGAATTTGGGCAAAACGAGCACTTGTTGTCATTGTATTATTTTCACTCATTTTTTCGGCTCCTTTCGATGTAATCCTGTATTGGAGATGGTTTCACTTTTAAACCATGTATGATATAAATCTTTTGCGACATGCAAAAGAACAAGTTTTTCTTGTTTGTTCATAAGTTGATTTAACAATCGATTCCAATTTGGTTTATTTTCTTGCATGAGACAATTATACCATAAAAAAAGAAACAGAATATCTGTTTCCTTAATCCTTATGATTTCCTACTAATCGTAAGATATAAATGAAAATGTTAATGAAGTCTAAATACAATTCTAAGGCAAAATAGATTGATAATTTATCTTCATCAAAGCCATATCCAAAATTATTCATTTTTTGAATATCCCATGCGGTAATTCCTGTAAATAGTAATAATCCAACGATACTCCATAATCTTGTATCAGCACCTACATGAAATAACATCATAAACATCTGGCTAATGATCATCGCAAACAATCCAACAACACATAGCGTACCCACTTTAGATAAATCCAATTTTGTTGTTTTTCCAATAATGGCTAAACAAACAAAATAGATGGCACTAATAATAAACGCAACTGAAATCTGTCCTAAACTATAGGCATATCCAAGTCCTGCCATTGTAAATCCCATTAAAACAGAATATACAATAAACATCATGTGCATGGATTGTGCTGGTGAATCCTTTGTCAAAGAACGAGACATCGCAACTGTTAATCCAATTTGTACAAACAAGAAGATTAAACTAATCATTGGCATTGTCATCATGATTGTATAATAGATTCCTGAGCTATATAGCGCAAAAGATGTAACAGCTGTAATCAATAGCCCTAAAGACATTTTCATAAATACTTTAGACATCAAAGAGCCCATCGAATTTTGGTAAATATTTTCCATTTAAAATTCCTCCAATTCATTTTTTATGAATATACACTAAATAGTATAGAAAGAAAATAGACAAATGACAAGGATTGTTAATCAACATAATAATTATTCACTAAGTGAATTTTATCTTTTAAATTTTTACCAAATTTAATGGTAACTTTAATTTCATTATTTCTTGCATAATAAGTTGTATATTGTTTTTTATTCCAGATTTGGCTTATTTTCTCTAATGAATTATCATATTCTTGGTTTTCAAAGTCTAAAGCCAAGAACTTCGATTCTTGAATACGTTCAAGCGACAACATAGATGGATACGTGATTTGAATATCATTTTCATTCATTGTCTCATCTTCGACCATATTTACAATGACATTTACTTCACCGATATAATCAAGGTAGGTTACAGTATACAAATTGATATCTTCTTTCGTTTGAAATGTATTCGTTTGTCTTGCTTGATTGATATCAACACTATTTTCCTGAAGTTGGTTACATTCATATACAAATACACATATACCTGATAAAAACATCACCACACTTAAAATAAGTCCAATAATTATTTTTCGCATGTTTCCACCTCTTTTTTCGGCCATAATTTTATTAAGATAAATAATAAACAGACGCTGATTAAGAAGAATCCAATCGCCATTAAATACATTCCAATCGATGAAAGTTGATATATAATACTAATCATAATAGCAGCTAATATCCAGACAAGACCACCTAAAACCATCATGATAGAAATAATCATTCCTATAATTAAAAGAAATTTTTTTATGATATTTTCAGATTGAATCGGTTGAACATTCTTTCTTTCATGATATAAAGGCTTTTCATCCGGTAATGGAGGTAAATCTTCATTCATCTGTTGATTCCATGTTGATTTAATGTCATCTATTACACCAATATTTCCATTGTTTGATTTATATCGTTGTACCCTTTTTGACATAACGCGTATAAAGAAATAAATAGTGAAAAGTGCATAAACGATATCAATAAATTTTTTTAGATAGGCATAAAGATTTGTAAAGTTAAATAGGAAATCTATAAAGCTTAATATTAAACCACACAATAAATCCGCAATAATTACTTTTGAAATCCAAAGAATAATAAGAAGAACAAAGGCATCAAATAATAAATGAAAAAGATCATTCATGGAAAGAGTACCGAGTTTAGAAAGAGCACTTTCTGCCTTTTGGTAGACCTTATCAATCGTATCATTGGTGTGTGATGTGATTGGATCACTTTGTTCCGTATTAATTTTATAAGCTTCTAATATTTCTTTTGCGAGTTCATCAATATCACCAAAACCAGCGACTGCATCTTCTTCAGTAAATCCATTTTCAATCTTATCATCAATATACGTACTATATTCAACTAAAATGTCGTTTCTTTCTGTTTCATTGATAAGATTTAGTTTCATAGATAATTTCTCTAAAAATTCTTTTTTTAACATCTGACTACTCTCCTTCCAAATAGATGCTTACGTTTTTAGAAAATTCATTCCACTCCGCAAGCAATTCATTATATCGACCAATTCCAAGAGTTGTGATGTGATAATACTTTCTTGGAGGTCCTTCATTTGATTCTTTTAAATAGGATTCTAATAAATGATCATTTAGTAATCGTTTTAATAATGGATAAATAGTTCCTTCATTCACTTGTATGACTTCATTAATTTTAGAAACCAATTGATATCCGTATAGGTCATCGTGCACAATCGATTTTAAAACAATTAATTCTAATACACCTTTTTTAAATTGTGTATTCATGATAAACCTCCTGTTTCTCCTTTAATAAATTGGTTTCAAATAAAGCTAGATAACATTTTTCAATAAAAGTAGGATGAAAGGAACGCGTAGACTGAATATATTGAAATTCAGCACACCCAATTTCATTATTATATTTTAGTTTTAATGTATACGATGCACTTTCATTGAAACAGCCTATCCCAAAAATCTTGACACACATAAAATATCTGTTTGCCTTATCCAGTCCTACAACTTTTCCATTACGAATCCATCCGCAATACCAGACAGGTACATCTGAAAAAGAAGATGTAGAAATATGCTGTAATGAAATGACAGGAAGTTGATGTTTCTTCCCTAAATATTCAGCTACCTTTTTTGTATATCCATGTTTTGAACAGTAAATAATCGCTTTTGGTTTCATTATTACCACCTCGACTATTATATTAAGTTAGCTACCTTGTTTTGTCAAGTACTGTATAAAAAATAATAACGAGACTACAAATCTCGTTATTCCACATTTAAGGTAATATTGACAATTCCTGAATTAGTTTCCGTTTTCTTATCCGATTTATAAGGTTGAATGACAATATACGCATCGTAAG